>CAIQIL010000171.1 GCA_903871865.1 uncultured Burkholderiales bacterium | reverse complement strand
CTCGGGCCCTGCAGCAGCAGGTGCGTGACCAGGCCCGCCAGGCCTTGGGCCCGACCCACGAACTCACCCGCAAGGCCGAGCTGGACGTTGCCGCGTCGGCCCGCAGCGTGGGCGAGTTGCAGACGGCCAACGCGGGGCAGGGGGCGCAACTGGCCCTGCTCAAGCAGCGCCTGGGCCCGGCTCACCCGGAAGTGCTGCTGGCCAGCACCAACCAGGCGGCGCGCCTGATGAGCTTGTCGCAGAACGCCGAGGCGCTCAGCGTGGCCGAGACCGCCATGCGCGACACGCTCGCGCGGCCGGACACCCTCCTGTTCGACGACCGCAGCCTCGACGCCTGGCTGGCCATGCAGTCCCGCCTCCATGGCCTGTACATCGAACTGCTGCTGCGCAACCAGCGTGTCGCCGATGCCTTCCTGGTGTCCGAGGCGCTGAAGCTGCGCCGCCAGAGCCTCTCGCTCAACGGGCAGGAGGACGCCGACAGCGGGTCGGGTGAGGCCCGCGCCGCGCGCAAGGCCGCCTCGCGCCGCCTCCACCTGATCGACCAGAAAGTGGCCCTGGCCCGCAGCCTGAACCAGGACACCGGCCCGCTGATGGCGCAGCGTGCTGCCGCTTTTGCCGTGTGGAAGCGCTTGCAGGCGCAAGTGCCCGCGGCCAGCTTGCCCAGTGTGCAGGCCCCGCCGCCCTGGCTGGCGGCCGTGGTGCAGCAAGCGGGCGCGGTGGTGGGCTACCGCTTTGTCGGGCCCGCGCTGGTGGCCTTCGTCACCGAAGGCAGCGGTGTCCGCGTCCTTGTGCTGGACACCCAGGACCGCGTGCGCCCCAGCATCGAGGCCTACCGCCTGACCATGCGCGCCATCGCCATGGCCCCACGGGGCAAGGCGCTGTCCGCACTGCCGCTGTGGCGCCTGCCCAGCGGGGCCTACCAGCACAGCCTCACCGAGCCCCAGCCCGAGGCGCGCCGCGTGGGCGACATCGACGAGGTGCTGCGCAGCCTGTCGCAGTGGCTGATCGAGCCGCTGTGGCCGAAGCTGGCCGGGCGTGAGCGCTTGCTGGTCAGCGTGGACCAGAACCTCGGGCACGTGCCCTTCGAGTCCTTGCCGCTGACGGCCGAGCCGCAGGCCAAGGGCGCCTCTGGTGAGCCTGCCCTGCTGGGTGATCGCCTGGCCGTGGGCCTGCTGCCGTCCCTCGCGCTGATGGACACCCTTGGTGAACGCCAGCGCAGCTACGCCAAGCTGGAGCGCCGCCCCTTGCTGGCGGTGGGCGGCGCGCACTATGCGCGGGTCGCGAAAGTCGGCCTGGTCCAGTTCGTTCGCCCGGATGCCGGCCGCCAGCTCGGGGCCATGGACATGAAGCAGATCTGGCAAGGCGTGCAGCACGACCGCAGCCTGCTGCCCCTGGCGCTGGCGCAGTGGGCCCAGGGGGCTTGGGAAGACCTGCCGGGGTCGCTCGCCGAGGTCGATGCCATCGCGCGCACGGTCGATGGCACCGGCCCTCGGCGCTCCCTGGTGCTGCGTGGCGCCCAGGCCAGCGAGGCCATGGTCCAGCAACTGGCCGACAGCGGCGAGCTGGCCAGCTACCGCTTGCTGCACTTCACCACGCACGGATTCCTGAGCGACGACGAGCCCGCGCTGAGCGCCATCGTGCTCAAACAGGTCAACCGCGAGCCCGGCACCGACGGCTACCTGACCGCGGCCGAGATCGCCGCCCTGGACCTGCACAGCGACCTGGTCGTCGTCTCGGCCTGTGACTCGGGCGCGAACGCCAGCCCGGGCGGTGGTGGCGCCACGGGCCTGTCGATGGCTTTGTTCCAGGCCGATACCGTCTCGTCCATCCTGTCGCTGTGGCCCATCGAAGACGAGGACTCCCGCCGCTTCATGGAGCATTTCCATGCCGACCTGGCCGCAGGTGGCGACACGGCCGAGGCGCTGCGGCGCACCCGCGTCTGGGCCCGGGCACAGAAGCTCTCGCGCCACGTCGTGCAGGGCCTGGTGCGCTGGGGGCCGTGACACCGGCGCTCTCTATAATCCTGGGTTCAGCCCCGCGCTGACCGCCCCCGACATCACCCTCTCGAAAGCCGCCCATGAAAGCCGCCGACATCCGCAAGACCTTCCTGGAGTACTTCCAGTCCAAGGGCCACACCATCGTGGCGTCCAGCCCCGTGGTGCCTGGCGATGACCCGACGCTGCTGTTCACCAACGCCGG
>CAIQIL010000170.1 GCA_903871865.1 uncultured Burkholderiales bacterium | reverse complement strand
GCAAGACCCGCGGCATCCAGCTGTCGATCAAGGCCAAGGACAACGTCGAGCAGCAAGAAGCCATGCAATCGCTGCGCGCCGACACCACCAAGGAAGGCTCCGGCACCACCAGCCTGGGCGCCCTGCTGAAGGCCAAGCTGGACCAGAACAACGGCTGATCCAGCCCGCGTTTGTGCCATGTTTGCGCCACGTTGGCGCCAACCTCACCCCATCCCGCCCGGGCTTCGGCCCGGCGTGATCGGGGATTGAGCTGAGCGGGGCATCAGGTTCCTGACCCGAAGCCGCCGCTCACCTCAGTCCCTCCCGGACATCCCTTTTCGGACGCCAGCCTCCGACCTGCACCCATGACCCGATCCGACCTCGTCGCCCGGCTGGCCGAACGCTTCAGCCAGCTCACCCAGCGCGACGCCGAATTCGCCGTCAAGACCATCCTGGACGCCATGTCCGAGGCACTGGCGCGGGGCCACCGCATCGAAATCCGCGGCTTTGGCAGCTTCTCCATCAACCGCCGCCCGCCCCGCATGGGCCGCAACCCGCGCTCCGGCGAGCAGGTGCTGATCCCCGAAAAGCTCGTGCCGCACTTCAAACCCGGCAAAGCCCTGCGCGAAGGCGTGGACACGGTGGATACTCCGGGTGAGGCGACAACCACCCCGGCCGTTGCCGACACCCCATCGACCTGAACACCCAGCTGAACACCCATGCGAGCACTGACCTGGTTGTGGCGCGGCCTGCTGTTTTTCGTGTTATTCGCCTTCGCACTGAACAACCAGCACGTCGTCGAGCTGAAATGGATGTTCGGCTGGCACTGGCAAGGCCCGATGGTCTTCGTGGTGCTGGGCGTCTTTGCACTGGGTTGTGCCACGGGCGTGCTGTCCATGGTGCCCAGCTGGTGGCGCCACCGCCGTGACGCGCGCAACCGCCAGCTGCTGATGCCCGAGCCGGTGCCAGGCGCCGCCAAACCAGGCGCCAAATCAGGCGCAGGCGATGCCACCGACGCCGGCGGACCGCCCTCTCTGCCCAGCGAGTTGCCGTTCCCGCCCGACATGCCCGCGCCGCGCAAACCGGCGAAATGAGGCGGGCCCTGGTGGCCTGACACACCCATGGACTTCAATTTCTACTGGCTGCTGCTGGCCCTGCCTGGCGCTTTCGTGCTGGGCTGGATGGCCTCGCGCATGGACCTGCGCCAACTCAAGCGCGAAGACCAGGCCTCGCCCCAAGCCTATTTCAAAGGCCTCAACCTGCTGCTCAACGAGCAACAGGACAAGGCCATCGACGCCTTCATCGAGGCGGTGCAGCACGACCCCGACACCTCGGACCTGCACTTCGCCCTGGGCAACCTGTTCCGCCGCCGCGGCGAGTACGAGCGCGCCATCCGCGTGCACCAGCACCTGCTGGCCCGCGCCGACCTGAAGCGCGACGAGCGCGAACGCGCCCAACACGCCCTGGCCCAGGACTTCATGAAGGCCGGCCTGTTCGACCGCGCCGAAGAGGCCTTCCAGGCGCTCGACGGCACGGCCTTCAGCACCGACGCCCGCCTGGCGCTGCTGTCGCTGCACGAGCGCTCGCGCAACTGGCACCCTGCCATCGAGATCGCCCACCAACTGGAGGCGGCAGGCACGGGTTCGTTCTCGCAACGCACGGCCCACCACTGGTGCGAAATCGCCCACGAGGCCGATGCGCGCAGCCACCCCGAAGAAGCCGCCCAGGCCCTCGTGCGCGCCCGCGAGGCCGCACCGCAAGCCGCACGCCCTCTGGTGATGATGGGCCAGCGCTTCATGCGCATGGGCCAGAACGCCGAAGCCTTGCGCGCCTGGGAAGAGCTGCTGGCGGTGCAACCGCAGGCCTTCGCCCTCATCGCCATGGACTACGCGCGCTGCGCCCAAGCCTGCGGCCAAACCGCCACGGCCCTGGGCAAGCTGGAGAGCCTGTACGCGCAGGCCCCGTCGGTGGACGTCTTGCTGGCCCTCAACGCCCTGCAGCCCGATGGCGACCTGCGCCGCCAGGCCCTGATGGCGCACATCTCTCGGCAGCCTTCGCTGTCAGCCGCGCAAGGCCTGATCCGCGAGCGCCTGCTCACGCACAAGCCGCTGGAAGAGCCCGAAATCGAGCGCATGCAGCAGGCCCTGGCCACCGCGGCCCAACCCCTGCAACGCTACCGCTGCGCGGCCTGTGGCTTCGAGAGCCAGCACTACTTCTGGCAATGCCCCGGCTGCCAGGGCTGGGACACCTACCCGCCCCGGCGCCTGGAAGATCAGTGAGCGTGGTAGCGGTGGCCATGGCTGTGGTCGCCCTCTGACGGCACAACACAGCCTGACGTTGGGCACAAGCATGAGGCACACGACTCATGCCTGTGAGTCAGGGCATGGCGCCCACTGACACACACTGCGCCTAAAAGGGCATGGCAGTACCACCCAATCACATTCAATCAGAGGAACCCAACATGACCATCCACACCTGGGTGCTGAGCGCAGCCGCGCTTGCAGCACTGACCCCCACGCTGGCTCAGGCCCATGAATCCGTCTTCGAAACAACGCTGTCAGGCAGCCAGGAATCGCCTGTCAACGCCTCGACGGCCAGCGGCTTTGCCCGCCTGACCGTTGACCCCCACCACCTGACGATGCGCTTGGAAGCCAGCTTCAAGGATCTGGCCGGCACCTCGACCATGGCGCACATCCACTGCTGCACACCCGAGCCCTTTGCAGGCAATGCAGGCTTGGCCACGCCCATGCTGGAAGGCTTCCCGCTCGATGTGCCTGTGGGGCAGTACGACCACACCTTCGACATGACGCAAGCCAGCGTCTACACCCCCGGCTTCATCGCCGCGCACGGCGGCACCGCCACGGGCGCATTCGACGCCCTGTTCGCAGGGCTGAAGGCCGGAGAGGCCTACCTCAACCTGCACAGCTCGGCTTTCCTGAGTGGCGAAATCCGTGGCACTTTGACCCCTGTGCCCGAGCCAGGGAACGCGGCGCTGATGCTGGTGGGGTTGATCGGCGTGGGCCGTGCCCTGCGACGCCGCCAGCGCCACGCGCTGGCCTGAAGTCGCGTCAAGCCAACCCAGGCTCAGCCCCAGCCATCCAGCACCCGCCTGTGCTGTATGGCCTCGGCCATGTGCGCCGATGCGATGCTCGGCGCCCCCGCCAGATCGGCCACCGTGCGCGCCAGCTTGAGCACGCGGTGGTAAGCCCGGCCGGACCAACCCAGCTTGGTGCAGGCCGCCTGCAAGAAGGCCGTCGCGGCCGGGTCGGCTTGGGCATGCTCGTCGAGCAGCGTGCCTGACAGCTCGGCGTTGAGCACCCCCTGGCGCTGCAACTGACGGGATCGGGCAACCACCACCCGGGCCGCGATGCTGGCTGTGGCCTCACCGTCCGGGCTGCGCGCCAGCACCTCGGGTGGCACGGCGGGCACCTCCACCTGCACGTCGATGCGGTCCAGCAAGGGGCCGCTCAGGCGCCCATGGTAGCGAGCCACCATCTCCGGCGTGCAACGACAAGCCTTGTTCGGGTTGCCAAAGTGCCCGCAAGGACAGGGGTTCATGGCACCCACCAATTGGAAACGCGCCGGAAAGTCATGCCGCCGCGCCGCACGGGAGATGGTGATGTGGCCGGTTTCCAAGGGCTCGCGCAAAGCCTCCAGGGCCGCGCGCGGGAATTCGGGCAACTCGTCCAGGAAGAGGACGCCGTGGTGCGCCAGGGAAATCTCACCCGGACGCGGCGGCGATCCGCCGCCGACCAAGGCCACCGACGAGGCCGTGTGGTGCGGCGCGCGCAGCACACGCTGGCGCCAGCCGGCCGCATCAAAGTGGCCCGCGAGGCTGAGCACGGCGGCCGAACTCAGGGCCTCATCCTGGGTGAGCTCGGGCAGCAGGCCCAGGAATCGCTGCGCCAGCATGGACTTGCCCGTGCCGGGCGGCCCGACCATGAGCAAGGAATGCCCGCCACCTGCCGCCACTTCCAGCGCGCGCTTCGCCGCCGACTGCCCCCTCACGTCGCGCATGTCGGGCACCACCCTGTCGCGCAAGGCGGGGATCTGGGCGCTGGCGCGAGGCAAGTCTGCCCCCGAGCCCTGCCCGTCGGGCCGCAAAGCCTCCACCACCTCCAGCAGGTGGCGCACACCGTGCACCCGGGCGCTGTCCACCAGGGCGGCTTCGCAGGCACTGACATGGGGCAGCACCAGCCCGCGCTGGCGCACACCCGGCAACTGGCGGTGCAAGGCCAGCGCCATGGGCAGGGCACCCCGCACCGGCCTCAGTTCGCCTCCCAGAGACAGTTCCCCGGCGAATTCCAGCTCGGCCAGCTTGCCCGCGTCCACATGGCCCATGGCGGCGAGGATGCCAAGCGCGATCGGGAGATCGAAGCGCCCGGACTCCTTGGGCAGGTCGGCCGGGGCGAGGTTGACGGTGATGCGTTTGTTGACCGGGAACTCCAGGCCGCTGTTGCTCAACGCCGCGCGAACGCGCTCGCGGGCCTCCTTGACCTCGGTGTCGGCCAAGCCCACCAAAGTGAACGAGGGCAGGCCGTTGGCGAGGTGGACCTCCACGGTGACTTCAGGGGCCAGCAGGCCATCGAGGGCGCGGCTGTGAACGATGGCGAGCGACATGACCTCGGATTCTGCCCAGCTCAGGCCTGTTTGACCCTCCCTCTGAAGGGGGTGTTGCACCAGAGGCGGACCAGGCAGGCAAACATCCGCAGGCGCACCAACCGGGTGCGCATCGCCCACGAAACCATCCAATGCACCCTGTCACGCACCTTCGGCGTGCGCGCTGCAGGGCGTGCCGCCAAAGCGGTGCACCAGCCTCAGCCACGCAGGCATCCCTGCCGCGGCACATTCCCCGTTTTGGCGCGCTGGCACAGATCATGCAGTTGATGGTCCACACCCACCTGTCCACCCTCACCGGAGAAACAACCATGAAAATGGTGACTGCCATCGTCAAGCCCTTCAAGCTTGATGAAGTGCGTGAGGCCCTGTCTGCCATCGGCGTCCAGGGCATCACCGTGACCGAAGTCAAGGGCTTCGGCCGCCAGAAAGGCCACACCGAGCTGTACCGAGGCGCGGAGTACGTGGTCGATTTCCTGCCCAAGGTCAAGATCGAGGCCGCTGTTGACGAGGCCATCCTGGACCGCGTCATCGAGGCCATCGAGACCTCGGCGCGCACCGGCAAGATCG
>CAIQIL010000169.1 GCA_903871865.1 uncultured Burkholderiales bacterium | reverse complement strand
CCTTTGCTGGCCGAATAGCCGTGCGTGTCAGGCCGCTGTACGGCCTCGGTGAGCTTGGCGACGAGGTGAGCCGGCGTGGCCCCGTCGGGGTTGCCCATGCTCATGTCGATGATGTCTTCCCCGCGGCGGCGGGCGGCCAGCTTGAGTTCGGCCGTGATGTTGAAGACGTAGGGTGGGAGGCGATCGATGCGCGCAAAGCGGCGCTTGCCCGGCAAAGTGGACATGGTTTTCTTTCACGTGGGCGCCCGGAACCGTCCGAGCGACGTGGGCCCTGCAAGGCGCAAGGCTTGGGTCACATCATAGACAAACCCGGGCGCTCGGCGACATCACCCTCAGCCCGTGAACGGGTGACCTGTTCGAAGCGTGTGACGTAGTCCGCACGCTCGGTGCCCAACCAGCGGTCCCACCAGGTGAACCACAAGCCGTAGTTGCCCTGCGCGAATTCGTGGTGCAAGTGGTGGTGTGTGGTCGTCGTGAAACGCCCGCCCAACCAGTGGCGAATGAAGCCACGCGGCATGACCTCCACAGCCGCATGCCCATGGGCATTGCGCACGATCTGGTGGATGCCCGCGGCAAACAACACGATGCCGGGCAGCGGCACCACCAGGAGCGCCAAGGGCACGTACAAGCCATTGATGAGCGCTTCGATGGGATGGAAGGCATAAGCCGCCCAGGGTGAGGGGTGGCGAGAGCGGTGGTGCAGGCCATGCACATGACGGAACCACCAGGGCGTGTGCAAAAGGCGGTGCGTGGCATAGAAGTAGGCGTCGTGCCACAGGATGAGCGCTGGCAGGCTGAGCACCGCCCACCACCACCCGTGCCGGGTCGGATCGGCGTCAATGTCGATGCGGCCTGCGATGACACCGGCAAACACCACCAGGCTGGTGGCGGCAAACACCATCATCGATGTGAGCGAGTACATGGCTTCGCGGCGCATGTCGCGCCCCTGCGGCCACGCCCCGATGAGGCGGTGCGCCAAGCGCCTGCGCAAGAGCACGTGCAGACCCAACCACAGCAGCAGCACGCCCACAGCGTAAAAGATGAACTCCATCGTGAGGCTGCGTTGGAACTGCTGCGCCACCGCCAGCCAGGCAGCAGGGTCGCCCCAAGGACCGAGGGACACAAAACGTGGGTCAAAGCGTGGGTCCATGGCGGCTCCAGCGGCATGCACTGACACATCCGCCAGACCGCACGGACACTTTTTACTGCGACGACACCGCACCCTACAACAAAATCAAGCGCGGCGCGGGGCACGACCCATCTGACATCCCGCGTGACCGCATTTCACCGCGCAGGCGCACCAGAGCGCGCTATCCTTTCGACCTCTGCCAAGGTGCGGGCATGTGCCGCTCCCCCGGCAGGCGCAGTATCAGGAAGCCGAGCCAGGGGAGTCACAGCGGGTGCGCGGAAGGATGTTCAAGCTCTTGCAAGCAGGTGGGCTGGCGGCATGGTGCTGCGGTCTGGTGTTGGCGCACGCCGGCACCGCGCAGGCGGGCCTGATCCCCAGTGCCGTCGCCGCAGCGGCCGACAAGGGCGCACTGCGTGTGCTGGCATGGCCGGGCTATGCCGAACCCGAGGTGGTGCGCAGCTTCACCGCACGCACCGGCGTGCGCGTGGAGGTCACGGTGGTGGACACCGACGAGGCCCTCTGGCAGCAACTCCATGCCGCAGGCCAAGCCCATGGCACCCAGGGTTTCGACGTCTTCGCCGTGAACACGGCCGAATTGCAGCGCTACGTGGCCAGCAACCTCGTGCAAGGCATCGACGTCAGGCGCATCCCCAACACCCGCCTGCAGTTGCCGCGTTTTCGCGACCGGGCGGCCATCCCGGGGCTGGTGCGACAGGGCGCGCGGGGCGAGCAGGTCATGGGCATCCCCTTCACCTATTCGGCGATGGGCCTGATCTTCGACAAGCGCCAGTTGCGCGAACCCCCGACCTCCATGGCCGCGCTGTGGGACCCGGCCCTGCAAGGCAAGGTCGTGATCTACAACGGCGGCACGCACAACTTCTCGCTGGCGGCCCTGGCCATGGGCTGGGACACCCCCTTCCAATATGCCGACACGCAGTGGCAGGCCGGCGCCGACAAGCTCATCGCCCTGCGGCGCAATGCGGTGGCGGTGTACACACAGCCGGAAGAGTCGGCGCGCCTGTTCATGCGCCACCACGCGGCCTTGATGTTCGCCAACTACGGCATGCAGCAGCTGAACCTGCTGAAGGCGGCCGGGGCCGACGTGGCCTACGCCATCCCGAAAGACGGCGCCCTGGCCTGGCTGGACTGTTGGGCCATCCCGCGCAACGCCCCCCACCGCAACCTGGCCCACGCCTGGATCGACCACCTGCTGGGCACCGAGGCCAGCGCCTTGCTGGTGACGCGCCAGGGCTTGTCCAGCACCGTGAGCGAGGCCGGCCAGGACGGCGCGCACCAGCGTCTGCTGTGGCTGGCCCCCGTCGAGGACGCCATGCGCCGAGAGACCCTCTGGCGCCGCATCCGATCGGGTGACCGCCTGGGCAAGGTGATGGCGCCGTGATGAAACGTTTCGGCATCGCCTGGCGCTTGGGCGTCTCGCTGGCGTTGATCGGCGTGATCGCCTCGGGCCTCACCGGCTATTGGGGCTATGGCGAAAGCCGAAAGCTCTTGCGCAGCGCGGCCGAAGAGCGCCTCCTGACGGCCACGCGCGTGCTGGGGCGCCAGCTCACGGTCGGGCTGGGCGGTGCGGCACAGGACGTGCGCCTGATCGCCGCGCACCCGGGCACGCAGCAGCTGCTGGTGTCCCAGGACGCGACCGCCGTGGCGCGCGGCCACGAGACGCTGGCCCAGCTCTTCAAGAGCATGCTGAGCACGCACCCCGAGTACTACCAGATGCGGCTGATCTCGGCCCACCAGCACGGCCTGGAGCTGGTGCGCGTGGACCGCAGCGACGGCCCCCTGCTGCGGATCGAGGGCGACGACTTGCAGGAAAAGGGCCACTACCCCTACGTGGCCGACACCTTGCGGCTGCCCGAGGGCGCGGTGTATGTGTCGCGCGCCGAAATCAACCACGAAGTCGGTGCCCACGCCGGCCTGGACAAGCCCTCGCTGCAGGTGGCCACGCCCATCCACGGCCGCACAGGCCAGGACAAGGGCCAGGTGCTGGGCCTGATCGTGGTCAACATCGACCTCAACGGCCTGTTCTCGCAACTGGCCGCCGACCTCCCCTCCGACCTCAGCCTCTTCCTGAGCAATGGCGAAGGCGACTTCCTCATCCACCCGGACCCGCGCCAGGCCTTCGCCTTCGACCGCGGCCAGCGCTCGCGCGTGCAGGACAGCTTCTCGGGCGTGTCGGAGCTGCTCTCGGACGCGCGCGAACGCAAGGCGCAGCTCGTGACCACCACCGCCCACGCCTCGCCCCAGAACGAGCTGGTGGCGGCGTTCGTGCGGCAGTCGCTGGCGGGCCTGCACAGCGAAGACGACTTCATCCTCGGCCTGGCGCAACCCCTGAGCGCGGTGCTGGCCGACAGCGCCCACCTGGGCCGCGTGAACCTGCGCATCGTGCTGGCCTTCAGCGCGCTGGCCGTGCTCATCGCGGTGGTGCTGGCGCGGGCTCTGTCGCGGCCACTGGAGCAGATCGTCGAAGCCATCCGGCACTTCGGCCAGGGCCAGGTCGTGGGCCGCCTGCCCCTGCACCGCAGCGACGAGATCGGCATGCTGGCGCACAGCATCGACGAGATGCAGCACCAGATCCGCGGGCAGTTCGCCAACCTCGCGCAAAAGCAGGAAGCGCTGGACCGCCTGGCCAGCCACGACACGCTCACGGGCCTGCCCAACCGGCGCCTGTTCTTCGACCGCCTGCACCAGGCCCTGGCCCGCGCCAAACGCAACCACACGCACCTGGCGCTGCTCTACATCGACCTGGACAATTTCAAGGACATCAACGACACGCTGGGCCATGCGGCCGGTGACGCCGTGCTGTGCGCCGTGGGCCAGCGCCTGAGCCAGCTGGTGCGCGAGGCCGACACCGTGGCGCGCTTAGGCGGCGACGAATTCATCGTGCTGCTGGACGGCGCCGAAGACGAACGCGCCACCGAGCTGGTCATGCAGCGCGTGCGCGAAGCCCTGGCCAAGCCCGTGCTCTACCAGCGCACCGAGTTGCAGTGCGATGGCAGCGTGGGCATGAGCCGCTACCCGGACGATGCCACCGAGGTGGGCGACCTGATCGCCGCGGCCGACCACGCCATGTACACCGCGAAGGCGGCCGGGCGCCAGCGCATCCGCATCTCGGCGCAGGCGGCCGATGGGGGTGCTGGGGACGCTCGGGGCGCCGGAGACGCAAGCGCCTGAGGCCTCAGGGTCGCGGCAGCACCAGCGTCGCCACCAGGCCGCGCCCCTTCCCTGGCCCATCGCCATTGCGCAGCGTGAGCTCCCCGCCATGGCGCCGGGCGATGTCGAGCGCGATCGCCAGGCCCAGCCCCACGCCGCCATGGGCGCGGTTGCGCGAGCCTTCGACGCGGTAGAACGGCGCCATGACACGCGCGAGCTCGGCCTCGGCCAAGCCCGACCCCTGGTCGCGCACCTCAATGCGCAAGGCCTCGGCGCTGTCGATGAGGTGGATGTCCGCCCGCAGGCCGTAGCGGATGGCGTTGTCCACCAGGTTGTCCAGGCAGCGGCGCAAGGCGTTGGGCTGGGCGCTCAGGGGCTGCGCCTGGCCATGCACCTGCACGCTGTGCCCCTGGTCCTGCAGGTCTTCGGCGATGGTGTGGGCCAGGGCCTCGACGTCCAGGCTCACCCAGGCCTCGGACTCGGCGGCACCGCGCAGGTAGTCCAGCGTCACCGCGATCATCTGGTCCATCTCGGCGATGTCGCGGCGGAAGCGCTCGCGCTCGGCCTCGTCGGCCAGGCCCTCGGTGCGCAGGCGCAAGCGGGTCAGGGGCGTGCGCAGGTCGTGCGAGACCGCCGCCACGAAGCGGTCGCGGTCGCTGATCTGCTCGCGGATGCGGGCCTGCATCTGGTTGAAGGTGCGCGTGGCTTCGCGGACCTCCAGCGGCCCGTCTTCGGCCATGGGCGGACGGTCGATGTCGTGTCCCAAGGCGTGGGCGGCCTGCGCCAGGAGCTGGATGGGGCGCACCAGCCAGCGCGCTGCCACCCAGGCGGCCAGCAGGATGGCGCCCAGGCGGATGCCGACGTCGGCGGCCATGCCCCAGCGCGGCGGGCCTGGCCGGTGGTGCGGCGGTGACGATGCCGATGCAGGTACAGGTGCAGACCCCATGGACACCGGCCCCGACGCGGCCACCATGGCTGGAGGCGGCCCAGGGTGCGGCCCCGGGGGAGCCCCCTGCAGCACGCGCAGCACCAGCGTCAAGGCCAGCACATGGCTGATCAGGGCCGTGCCCATCAGCAACAGCGCCAGGCGGCCGAACAGCGTGCCCGTCCAGCGCTGCCAGACCGCCGCAATGCGCGTCATGGCGCCTGCGCGCCGAGCCACTGCACGGCCCGGACGTGGAAGACATAACCTTCGCCACGCACCGTCTTGATCATCTGCGGGTCGCGCGGGTTCTCGTTGAGCTTGCCGCGCAGGCGCGACACCAGCAGGTCGATGCTGCGCTCGACCGTGCCCAGCGTGCGACCGCGCGCTTGCACCATCAGCTGCTCGCGCGTCAGCAGGCGGCGCGGCGCTTTCAGAAAGGTGGTCAAGAGCTGGAACTCGGCATTCGACAAGGGCACCACCGTGCCCTGCGGCGACACCAGCCGGCGCTCGTCGCGCTGCAGCTGCCAGCCCTCGAAGCAGACGCGGTCGGCCGCGCCCTCGGGGTTGCCTTGCAGCACAGCCCGCACATGGCTGCGCGTGCGCCGCAACACCGTCTGGATGCGCGCCACCAGCTCGCGCGGCTCGAAGGGTTTGCACAGGTAGTCGTCGGCGCCCATCTCCAGGCCGATGACGCGGTCGATGGGGCTGCCGCGCGCCGTCAGCATCAGCACAGGCAGGCGCTGCGTGAGCGGCTGGCGGCGCAATTCCGTGGTCAGCACCAGGCCGTCTTCGCCAGGCAGCTGCAGGTCCATCACGACGATGTCGATGGCCTGGCTGGCCAGCACGCGGCGCATCTCCGCACCGTTGGCCGCGGCGTGGGCCTGCAGCCCGAAACGCGCCAGGTAGCCGCACAGCAATTCGGTGATGCCCTTGTCGTCGTCCACCACCAGCACATGATGCATCTGTGTCATGGGGCGACAGCGTAGCGCCTTCCAGGCCACCGCCCACGTGGTTCACACCATTTCACACCACTGGCCCCGCCACGTGTCAAACCCGGTACACAACAGCAACATGCCGGCGCAGGGCCCACGCGAAGGCCGCCGCCATCGCGGCATCGAAGGCGGCAAAGGCCGTCAGGGACGTGCCCGAGTGGCTCAAGGCCACGGCCTGCACCTGTCCCATGCCCACGCAACACAGGATCATCAAGGTGCCCGACAAGGCCGCCGCCGTGCCTGCTTCTTTGGGAAAAGGCGCCACCGCACCGGCCTGCGAGCAGACCTGGTTGAAGCCGTGGCCCAGCATGTAGGCCATCTGCGCGGCCACCAGCCAGTGGACCTCACGCCACTGCGGGCACAGGCTCAGCACCAGGAAGGCCGCCATGCCGCTCGACGACAGCAGCATGCCGCACAGCAAGGCCGCCCGGCGCCCGGCCCTGCGCAAGACCTGGCGGCAGGCCATGGTGCCCGCGAGGAAGCAGCCCGAGTAGGCCGTCATGAAGTAGCCGAAGGTGTCGGGACGCACACCGTGCTGCCCGACCAGCACCAGCGAAGAGCCGCCGATGAACAGGATGGCCTCGGTGTAGGTGAAAGCGGCCAGGCCGGTGTTGAGCAAGAACTCGCGGTGCACCAGGATGCGGCCCCAGCCCGCGCACACCTCGCGCCAGCCCGGCGTGTGCCCGGCGGCGGCGGGCGGGCGGCTTTCCTCGAAGCGGCGCCAGGTCAGCCACAGCACCCCGGCGGCCAGCACGGCCAGCAGGCCCAGGGTCCCGCGCCAAGGCACCCAGCGCGCCAGCAAGCCACCCGCCACTCCGCTGAGCGTGGCCGTGATGGCCATGCCCGTCAGGGCTTTGGCAAAGGCCTGCGGTCCCTCGTGCACGTCGAAGAGGTCGCGCACCAGCGCCCGCGCGCAGACGATCATCGCAGCCAGGCCACAGCCCATGGCCACGCGCGCTGCCAGCAGCCAAGCGCCGCTGGGCGCGAGGGCCGCCAGCAAGGCGCTGCAGGCATAAAGGCTGGTGCCCGCCAGCAGCACGCGGCGGCGCCCGATGCGGTCGCTGTGGTGGCCCCAGAACAGCTGCGACACGGCGAAACCCAGCAACATGCCCAGCAAGGTGCCCTGGGCCTGCACCACGCTCAGGTTCAGGCTCTGCGTGATGAGTTGCAGCGAAGGCAGGTAGAGGTCGGTGCTGAGGGGCTGGAAGCTCAGCAAGAGGCCCATGAAGCCGATGACGAAGCCCACCGACATGGGCCCGCGCGTGGAGGGCTCACGCATGGCGGGCTCCGTGGCGCAACGCTGGCGTGACAGCAGCCCGGTGCCACAATGACCGCAGCCTCGTCACCCGCCCGCCATGAAGACCCGCTCGCCTGCCGCCCAGACCCCGCCCGCCGACGTCCAGCCTGTCGCCACGGACAACCCCGAGGACAGCCGACCGCGCCGCGGCCGCCCCAGCGCTGATCGCCAGGCGCCAGACCAGACCGCCCAGAACATCCTGGAGGTGGCCACGCGGGAGTTCGCCGACAAGGGCTTCAGCGGCGCGCGCATCGACGCCATCGCCGAATCCACGCGCACCAGCAAGCGCATGATCTATTACTACTTCACCAGCAAGGAAGGCCTCTACCTCGCCGTGCTGGAGGACGCCTACAAGCGCATCCGCAGCATCGAGAGCGGGCTGAACCTCGATGGCTTCGAGCCCCTGGACGCCTTGCAGCGCCTGGTGGCTTTCGCCTTCGACTACCACGTGGCGCACCCCGATTTCGTGCGCCTGGTGATGAACGAGAACATCCACAACGGTGCCTTCCTGGCCAAGTCCGAATCGATCCAGCAGGTCAACCGCTCGGCCATCGATCACCTCAACCGGCTGTACCGGCGCGGCTGCGAGGCCGGCGTCTTCCGCACCGGGCTGAACGCGGTGGACCTGCACATGTCCATCAGCGCGCTGTGTTTCTTCACCGTGGCCAACCGCCACACGTTTTCGCTGAGCTTCAAGCGCGACCTGAGCTCGCCCAAGGCCCTGGCCGCCCGCCGCCGCAGCATCATCGACATGGTCGTTCGGCACGTGCAGCAAGAGGTGCCGACCCCGCACTGAGCGGCCGGCCAAGGCGGCGCGCCTCGGGGTTGGGCATGGGTTCATTGACAAATAAACGTACCAGTTAGTACATTATGACACTCACCTCCCAACCGCGCAGCCCTTTCGCCCAGACCGTGACCACCGCCCTGTTCGACGCCTTCCTCTCGACCGACGCCATGGCGGAGGTCTTCGGCGCACAGCGCCTGGTGCAGTCCATGCTGGACGCGGAGGCGGCCTTGTCGCAAGCGCAGGCTGCGCAAGGCCTGGTGCCCGTGGCTGCGGCCGATGTCATCCGCCAGGCCTGCGATGTGGCGCTGTACGACATCGCCGCCCTGCTGCAAGCCGGCCGGCGCGCCGGCAGCCTGGCCATCCCGCTGGTCAAGGTGCTGACGGCCGAAGTGGCCCGCCGCGACCCGGAGGCCGCCCGCCACGTCCACAAGGGCAGCACCAGCCAGGACATCCTCGACACCGCCGCCGTGCTGCAAACGGCCCGCGCCGTGGCCCTGCTGCAAGCAGGCCTGGCGCGGCTGACCACCGCCCTGGCCACGCTGGCCCGCACCCACGCCGCCACGCCGGTGCTGGCGCGCACCCTGATGCAACCGGCCACCGTGACCACCTTCGGCTTCAAGGTCTGCGGCTGGCTGGAAGCGCTGCAACGCAGCCAGCAGGCCTTGCGCGAACGCAGCGCCCAAGCCCTGGCCCTGCAACTGGGCGGCGCGGTCGGCACGCTGGCCGCCATGGGCGAAGCCGGCCAGGCCGTGGCCGCGCACATGGCGACAGCGCTGGGCCTGCGCCAGCCGGCCCACTGCTGGCACACCCAGCGCGACGACTGGATGCGCCTGGGCGCCGAGGTCGCCATCCTCACCGGCAGCCTGGGCAAGGTCGCCACCGACCTCTCGCTGATGGCGCAGGGCGAGGTCGGCGAGCTGGCCGAACCGGCGGGCGCGGGGCGCGGTGGCTCGTCCGCCATGCCGCACAAGCGCAACCCGGTGTCGGCCATGCTGGCCCTGGCCTCGGCCCACCGCGCACCGGGCCAGATGGCCACGCTGCTGGGCTGCATGGCGCAAGCCCACGAGCGCGGCCTGGGCGACTGGCAAGCCGAACTGGCCGAATGGCCCCACCTGTTCCACAGCGCCAACGGTGCCTTGCAGGCGCTGGTCGAAGCTTTCGAGGGCCTGCAGGTGGACAGCGCGCGCATGCGCCGCAACATCGACAACCTGCAAGGCCTGGTGTTCGCCGAAGCCGCCACCCGCGTGCTGGCGCCCGCCCTGGGCGGCGCGCCAGCCCACCACCTGATGGAAACCTTGTCGCAGGAAGCCGTGGCCAGCGGCCAGCACCTGCGCGAGCTCACCCTGGCGCGCGTGCAGGCCGACGACGCCCTGCGCAGCACCATCGACACCACCGCGCTGGCGGCCGCCTTCGACCCGCACGAAGCGGCGCGCTGGCCCGCCGGCCTGACGCTGCAGCGCCTGGCCGCGGCACCCACAGGACACACCCCATGACGCCTTTCGACCACGACCTCGAACGCGGCCTGCGCAACCGCCGCAGCGTGCTGGGCGACGCCTGGGTGGACCGTTCGCTGTCCAAAGCCAACGCCTTCAACGCCGACTTCCAGGCCTTCATCAACCGCTATGCCTGGCACGAGGTCTGGGGCCGCCCCGGCCTGGACCACCGCACCCGCCGCACCATCGTGCTGGCCATCACCCTGGCGCTGGGCCGCTGGGAAGAGTTCGAGCTGCACGTGCGCGCCGCGCTCTCCGGTGGCGACGAGGCCTCGCGCCTGACGGTCGATGAGATCAAGGAAGTGCTGATCCAGTCGGCCATCTACGCCGGCGTGCCCGCGGCCAACACCGGCCATGCGCTGGCCTTGGCCATCCTGCGCGAGCTGGGCGAAGCGCCCGAACACGCCCAGCTCCACGCCGGCCTGGCGCCCGCGCTGCAGCCCGCCGCCGTGCCCGAGATCGCCCACCCCGGCGTGGG
>CAIQIL010000168.1 GCA_903871865.1 uncultured Burkholderiales bacterium | reverse complement strand
GGGAGACTTCGCGGTCCAGGCGCAGCACATCGACCTCGGAAACGGCACCGGTGGCCAGCAGCGGGCGGGTCTTGTTCAGCTCTTGCTGGGCCAGCTCCATGCTGCGCGCGGCGGAGTCGCGGCGGGCGCGGGCCTCGGCCTGCTCTTGGCGGCGCTGCGCCAATTGCTGCTCGCTGATGCCGACCAGCGCACTGAGCTCGTTGCGGCGCGAGTCGTAGAGCTGGCGCTCTTCTTCGACGATGCGGGCTTCTTCCAGATCGCCGTCGCGCGGCACGGGCGGGCTGAAAGCGGTGCCACCCGAGAGGGCCTTCAGCCGGGCCAGCTTCACCCGCAGCGAGAAGACCTGGGCCGCGCTCTCGCGCACGCCCGAAGTGGCGCGGGTCTCGTCGATCTTCAGCAGCAACTGGCCGGCCTCGACGACCTGGCCTTCCTTGACCAGGATCTCCGACACCACGCCGCCGTCCAGCGACTGGATGACCTGCAACTGCTTGGACGGGATCACCTTGGCCTCGCCCTTGGTGACCTCATCGACCTTGGCCAGCGAGGCCCAGACGATCAGCAGCACGACCACCAGCAGCGCGCTGCGCACCAGTTTCTGTGCGCGCTGCGTGCCCACGGTGGACATGACGGCATCGGCGTCCTGCTCGAAGCTGCGCATGCCGGCAGCCGCGGCGGCTTGCGGCGTGACGCGCGGGCCGGTGACACGGTCGAGCACCGCATCGGTGAGGGGGGAGATGCCGCGGCGGATGGCCTCCAGCACGTTGACGAAGCGTTGGCCTGCGTTCAGCAAGGGGTTCATGGTGTGCTCCTTGCTCAAGATGCGCGAGCGATGCGACCGGCCGACAGGGCCTGCATGATCCGCTCACGCGGGCCATCGGCGACGATCTTGCCTTGGTCCACGACGATGACGCGGTCCACGAAAGACAGCATCGAGGTGCGGTGCGTGACCAGCACCACCGTCTTGCCTTGCGAGAAGGCCTGCATCTTCTGCGTGACCAGGGCTTCGGTGGAGAAGTCCATGGCGCTGGTCGGCTCGTCGAGCAGCAGGATGGGCGCGTTGTGCAGCACGGCGCGGGCGATGCCCACGCTCTGGCGCTGGCCCCCCGACAGCAACTCGCCGCGCTCGCCCACCGGCAGGTCGAAGCCTTGCGGGTGGCGCTTGACGAAGTCGCTCAGGCCGGCCGTGTCGGTCGCGGCCAGGATGGCGTCGTCGGTCGCGTGTTGCATGCCGAAGGTGATGTTCTCGCGCAGCGTGCCGTAGAACAGCGTGACGTCTTGCGAGACGTGCGCCAGGTTGCGGCGCAGGTCGGCCGGGTCGAGCTGGCGCATGTCGATGCCATCGACCAGCACCGCCCCGCCCGAAGGCTGGTAGAGCCCCAGGATGAGCTTTTGCAGCGTGGTCTTGCCCGAGCCGACCTTGCCGATCAGCGCGACCTTCTCGCCCGGGCTGACCTTGAAGCTGATGTCGTCCAGCGAGGGCTCGTTGCGGCCAGGGTAGGCGAAGGACACGTGGCGGAACTCGATCTCGCCCTTCAGCTCAGGCTGGTGGATGAAGTTCTTGTCGGCCGGGCGTTCCACCGGCTGGGCCATGATCTTGTCCAGCGACTCCATGGCCGTGCGCGCGCCCTGGTACTGCATCAGCAAGCCCACGATCTGGCCCGCGGGCGCCAGTGCGCGGCCGGCCAGCATGGTCGAGGCGATCAGGCCGCCCATGGTGAGCTGCTTGTCGGAGATCAGGTACACGCCGATGAGGATGATGCTCACGGACACCAGCTGCTGCAGCGTGGCCGTGGTGTACATGGCCGTCGATGACAGGCCGCGCATGCGCACGTTCAGCGCCGACAGGAACTGGTTGGCGCGCTCCCAGCGGGCCTGGATCAGGCTTTCGGCGCCCTGGGCCTTGATGGTCTCGATGCCGGTGAGGCTCTCCACCAGCGTGGCGTTGCGCTGCGCCGAGGCCTGGTAGGTGCTCTGCGACAGCTCGTGCAGGCGGTGTTGCAGCACATAGCCCGACACCAGCACGATGGCGAACACCGACATCACCGGCAGCACCAGCCACGGCGAGATCCCGGCCATCACGACCACGAACAGCAGCGCAAAAGGCAGGTCGATCAGCGCCGTGACCGTGCTGGAGGCGATGAAGTCGCGCACCTGCTCGAAGCCGCGCAGGTTGGAGGCAAACGAGCCCACCGACTGCGGGCGATTTTCCAGGCGCATGCCCAGCACGCGTTCCATCAGCGAGGCCGAGATCTGCACGTCGATGCGCGCACTCGCCTCGTCCACGAAATGGCTGCGCAGCAAGCGGATGAAGAGGTCGCTGCCCAGCACCAGCACCACGCCGACGGCCAGCACCCACAGGGTCTCGACCGCATGGTTGGGCACGACGCGGTCATAGACGTTCATGGAGAACATCGGGAAGGCGAGAGCGAACAGGTTGATGAGCAGGGCCGCCCACAGCACATCGCGGTACACAAAGCGCTGGGCCATGACCGGGCCCCAGAACCAGTGGCCCGACTTGGTGGCCTTGACCTCGGGCGTGCGCTCATCGAAGCGAAAATGCGGCTTGACCGCCACCACCACGCCGGTGAAACGCTCCGCCAGATCGGCCAAGGGCAGCTTCATGGCGCCCTGGCCGGTCTGTGGCAGCAGCACGCGGGCCTGGGCATGGTCTGGACCGTCCAAGCCCAGCAACACGCAGGCGCCTTCGTCCTTGAGCAGGAGGATGGCGGGCAGGGTGATGGGGTCGATCTGCCCCAGTTCGGTGCGCTGCAGCTTGATGGCCAGGCCGGCGCGGCTGGCAGCACGCTCCAGCAGGGCCACGGTCAGCGGCTGCTTGTCCAGCGGCAGCCCCGCCGAGAGGGATGCCCGGGACGCCGCGATGCCATGCAGCCGGCAGACCTCGATCAGGCTGTCGAGCAGCGGGTCGGGGGTGACCAGGTCTTCTCGAACGCGGGGCGCGGCGGTGCTGGCCGGTGCCGCCGGGTGTGCCGGGGAGGCGGGTGTCTGGCCGGCGGCTTGCACGGGGGCGTCTGGCAGGGTGTCCTGGGGTGCGGTCATGGTTCAGGGCGTGAGGTGGACCACCGCACGGGACATCGGTCCGAACGGCTTGTTCAGCGGATATCGGCGCAATGGACGTCGAATTGACCCCGATCACGGTCGGCGAAGAATTTTTCCAGGGTCATGCGCACCGTTTTGAAGGCCAGATCGTCCCAGGGGATCTCGTGCCGGTGGAAGAGCTGGGCTTCCATCGTCTCCGGGCCCGGGGCGAAATCGGTGTCCAGCAGGCGGGCGCGGTAGAACAGGTGCACTTGGCCCGCCGCCACCACATTGATGATGGCGTAGAGGCCTTGCATCTCGATGCGCGCGCCGGCTTCCTCGTCGGTTTCGCGTGCGGCGCCTTCCTCGGTGGTCTCGCCCAGTTCCATGAAGC
>CAIQIL010000167.1 GCA_903871865.1 uncultured Burkholderiales bacterium | reverse complement strand
CAAGGCCACATCGAATCTTTCGATCAGTACGTGGTCCTGCTGCGCAACACGGTCACGCAGATGGTTTACAAGCACGCCATTTCCACGGTCGTGCCTGGCCGCGCAGTGAACTTCAGCGCCAATGAAGGCGAAGAAGGTTGATCAGCCTGCCTCGCCGCTGCCTGACGCATCGCCCTTGACACCCGATTCTCCCACCCTGGCCGACGCCCCCTTTGACGCCTTCCAAGGCGCCAATCCCAAGCTGTTCGCACCGGGAGACCCGCGGGTTGTCCTCGTCGGGGTCGATTTCGGTCCCGGCTCTTCTTTCGATTCCACGCTGGACGAACTCGCCTTGCTGGCCGAGTCGGCGGGGGATGCGCCCGTGGCCAAGGTCACGGCCAAGCGCAAAGCACCCGATGCTGCGCTCTTCGTCGGTTCCGGCAAGGCCGACGAGATCAAATCCATCGTCACCCTCTACCAGGCCCAGGCCGTGATCTTCGATCAGGCCTTGTCGCCTGCGCAGCAGCGCAATCTCGAGCGCCACCTAGGGGTGGAGGTGCTGGACCGCATCGGTCTCATCCTCGAAATCTTCGGCGCCCGTGCGCGTAGCCACGAGGGCAAGCTGCAAGTGGAGCTGGCGCGCCTGCAGTACCTATCGACGCGCCTGGTGCGTCGCTGGTCCCACCTGGAGCGTCAGCGCGGCGGCGTGGGTCACCGAGGTGGTCCTGGCGAAACCCAGATCGAGTTGGACCGCCGCATGATCGACCAAAAGATCAAGTCGCTCAAGGAGCGCCTGGCCAAGGTCAAGAAGCAGCGCAACACCCAGCGCCGTTCGCGCGAACGCGCTGAGACCTTCCGTGTCTCGCTGGTGGGCTACACCAACGCGGGCAAGTCCACGCTCTTCAATGCCTTCACCAAGGCCGGCACCTACGCCGCCAACCAGCTGTTTGCCACGCTGGACACCACCACGCGCCAGATGTACCTGGCCCAGGCCCAGCGCAGCGTGACCTTGTCTGACACCGTGGGTTTCATCCGCGACCTGCCGCACAGCCTCGTGAAGTCCTTCGAAGCCACCTTGCAGGAAGCCGCTGAAGCAGACGTGCTGCTGCACGTGGTGGACGCCGCCAGCCCGGCCGTGCACGAGCAGATCGACGAGGTCTTGCGCGTGCTGGACAGCATCGGCGCGGGCCAGTTGCCGCAGGTGCTGGTCTTGAACAAATGCGACTGCCTGCCCGAGCACCAGCAGCCACACCACAGCCGCGACATCTACGAGCTGCCATCGGGCCGCCGTTGCACCCGCGTCTTCGTCAGTGCGCTGACGGGGCAGGGCCTCGATGTGTTGCGTGACGTGCTCGCTGAAGCGGCGATGAACGGTCTGCACGCGGATTCGGCCGCTCATCGCCCCGTCGATCCCCGTTTCGACATGCACAATGTGCCTGACGCCCCGTCGTCTCTGGACGTCGAAGCCTCTCCTCGTACTGGTCCTACCGTCCGATCATGAACATGCCTTCTCTGGATGCGGGCCCTGCGCCCGATGCCCGTGTGTCCACGGTCCCCCACAAGCTCAGCCGCGTGGCTGTGGCGTCTGCGGCCCTGCTGCATGGCGCTGGCCTGCGCGGTGCCTGGCGCGTCGCGCGCGCCCTGCAACTGCCCGTCATGCACAACGGCCGCCATGAAGGCCCGCCGGACCTCGACGAGCTCTGGCGCGACTTCAACCGCAAGCTCAGTGGCCTGTTTTCGGGCAAGGGCGGCAGCGGCGATGGCCCTGGCGGCAACATCACGCCCGACCCCACGGGTGCTGGCATTGGCGCGGGCCTGATCCTGGGCCTGGTGGCCCTGGTCTGGCTGGGCAGCGGCTTCTTCATCGTGCAAGAAGGCCAGCAGGCCGTCGTGATGTCGTTTGGCCGCTTCAGCCACACGGTGGACGCCGGCTTCCAGTGGCGCGGCCCGTACCCCTTCCAGAGCCACGAAATCGTCAACCTGACGCAGCTGCGTTCGGTCGATGTGGGCAGCAATTCGGTCATGCAGGCCACCGGCCTGCGCGACTCGTCCATGCTCACGCGTGACGAGAACATCGTGGACATCCGCTTCACGGTGCAGTACCGCCTGTCGGATGCGCGCCAGTACCTCTTCGAGAACCGCAACTCCGATGAGGCTGTGCAACAGGCCGCCGAATCGGCCGTGCGCGAAATCGTTGGCAGCAGCACCATGGACTCGGTGCTCTATGAGCAGCGCGACGCCATCGCCGAGAAGCTGATCGTCTCCATCCAGTCGCAGATCAAGAAGCTCAAGGCGGGCGTGGTGGTGACCAATGTCAACGTGCAGAGCGTGCAGGCCCCCGAGCAGGTGCAGGCGGCGTTCGACGATGCCTTCAAGGCCGGCGCCGACCGCGAGCGCCTGAAGAACGAAGGCCAGGCCTACGCCAACGACGTCATCCCCAAGGCCCAGGGCACCGCGGCCCGTTTGCGCGAAGAAGCCGCCGGTTACTCCGCCCGTGTGGTGGCCCAGGCCGAAGGTGACGCCCAGCGCTTCAAGTCCGTGCTGACCGAGTACCAAAAGGCGCCTGCCGTCACGCGCGACCGCCTCTACATCGACACCATGCAGCAGGTGTACAGCAACGTCACCAAGGTGATGGTGGATTCGCGCCAAGGCTCGAACCTGCTGTACCTGCCGCTGGACAAGCTCCTGCAGCAAAGCGGTGGCAACGGCCTGCCCGCCGCTGCAGGCGCCTCGCCCGCGGCCAGCAGCAGCCAGCCCGCCGAACCGTCCGCCCCCCTGGCCAGTGGCAACGCCGTGGACCCGCGCTCGCGCGATGGCCTGCGCACCCGTGACCGCGACGCCCGCTGAAGGACCTGACACATGAACCGCATTGGCACCATCCTGGTCGGCGTCTTGCTGGCCTTCATCCTGGCTTCGTCCACCCTGTTCGTCGTCGATCAGCGCCAGTTCGCTGTCGTGTACGCGCTGGGTGAGATCAAGGAAGTCATCAACGAGCCTGGCCTGAAATTCAAGCTGCCCGCACCGCTGCAGAACGTGGTCTTCCTGGACCGTCGCATCCAGACACTGGACAGCCCTGAGTCGCGCCCCATCTTCACCGCCGAGAAGAAGAGCCTGGTCATCGACTGGCTGGTCAAGTGGCGCGTGGCCGACCCCAAGCAGTTCATCCGCAACAGCGGCGTGGACACGCGCAACCTCGAAAACAAGCTCTCGCCCATCGTGCAGGCAGCGGTCAACGAGGAAGTCACCAAGCGCACCGTGGCCGCGATGCTGTCGGCCGAGCGTGAGAAGGTGGTGCAAGGCGTGATCAAGCGCCTGGCCGATGACGCCCAGTCCTTCGGCATCGAGGTGGTGGACGTGCGCATCAAGCGCGTGGACTTCTCCGCCAACATCACCGAGTCGGTTTATCGCCGCATGGAGTCCGAGCGCAAGCGCGTGGCCAACGAGTTGCGCTCCACCGGTGGTGCCGACAGCGAAAAGATCCGCGCCGATGCCGACCGCCAGCGTGAAATCATCGTGGCCGAAGCCTACCGTGACGCCCAGAAAATCAAGGGCGAGGGCGACGCCAAGGCCTCGGCCCTGTACGCTGAATCGTTCGGCCGCGACCCCCAATTCGCCCAGTTCTACCGCAGCCTGGAAGCCTACCGTGCCACCTTCCGCAGCAAGTCGGACGTGATGGTGTTGGACCCCAGCAGCGACTTTTTCAAGACCATGCGCGGCAGTGGTTCGGCCGCAGCACCCGTTGGCAAAAAGTGATCAGGCCCTGCACGCATGTCTGATGCGCTGTGGCTCGCACTGGCCTTGTTGCTGGTGCTGGAAGGCCTGATGCCGGCCATCAACCCGGGTGGCTGGCGCCGCATGTTCGAGCAGATCCTGGGTCTGCAGGACCACCAGATCCGGGCGGTCGGGCTGGTCAGCATGTTGGCGGGATTGGTGCTGCTCTGGGTGCTCCAGGGCGCCTGAGCCAGACCGCGGCCCGACTTGACCTGGGCTGCCGCTCGCAAATCCGCCCAGACAAACGTTTCGGGTGTGTTTCTGCCGCCATGAGCCGGTAGAATCTTCGTTTTAATCCCCTCACGGTTTTCTATGTCGTCTGCTTGGCTGTTGCCAGAGCACATTGCCGATGTCTTGCCTTCTCAGGCCCGTCGGCTGGAAGAGTTGCGCCGCGTCTGGTTGGACGTTGCCCGCACCTACGGCTTCGAGCTGGTGATGCCACCGCTGCTGGAGCACCTGGAGTCCCTGCTGTCTGGCACGGGGCATGCGCTCGACCTCAAAACTTTCAAGCTGGTGGACCAGCTCAGCGGTCGCACCCTCGGCGTGCGTGCCGACAGCACGCCCCAGGTGGCGCGCATCGACGCCCATTTGCTCAACCGCCAGGGCGTGACGCGCCTGTGCTACTGCGGCCCCGTGCTGCACACGCGCCCCGCCAGCCCGCACGCCAGCCGCGAGCCCATGCAGCTCGGCGCGGAAATCTACGGCCACGCCGGCCTGGAAGCCGACCTGGAAGCGGCCGAGCTGGCCCTGGACGGTCTGCAAGCCTGTGGGTTCGCCGGCGATGCCAGCGGCCTCGTCATGGACCTGGCCGATGTGCGCTTGGTGCGAGGTCTGTTCCTCGGCCTGGGTTTGCCGGCCCTGCTGACGCCCGAGCACCAGCCTGAGCACGACGCGGTGGTGGCGGCTTTGTCTGCCAAGGACGTGGGCACGCTGCGCCAACTGGCGGGGCAGGGCTGCCTGTCCACGGTGCCCGGTGCCGCGGCTGCGCTGGTCGGCCTGACCCGCTGCTACGGTGGCGACGAGGCCCTGGCGCAAGCCCGCGAGGTGCTGCCAGCCCATCCCCTGATCGAACAAGCGCTGTCCGACCTGGCCTGGCTGGCGGGTCACCTCCGCCGCAGCCGTCCTGGCGTGCAGCTGGGCTTCGATCTGTCCGACCTCAGTGGCTACGCCTATTACAGCGGCACGCGGTTCGCGGTGTATGGCACAGGCCATGCCGATGCGCTCGTCCGTGGTGGCCGTTACGACGAGGTCGGTGCCGTGTTCGGCCGCCGCCGTCCGGCCGTGGGCTTCAGCCTGGACCTCAAGGTGCTGGGCGATGTGCTGGCTGGCCGCGATGACACACAGGCGCGTGCGGCCATCCTCGCGCCCTGGGGCGACGACATCGCCTTGCGCCAGGCTGTGCGCGATTTGAGAGGGCAGGGCCACACCGTGGTGTGCATGCTGCCCGGACACGAACACGACGTTCAGGAATTCGACTGCGACCGCGAACTGACGCTGGTCGATGGACGTTGGTCGGTGCGCTCGCGCTGAGCGGGCCCATCCCATTTGAGACACAGGAATCTGCCATGCAAAGCATTTCCGCGTCGGCGCGTGCCGACTCTGCCGCTGACACTGCGGCCCGCAACGTCGTCGTCGTCGGCACCCAATGGGGTGACGAGGGCAAGGGCAAGGTCGTCGACTGGTTGACCGACCACGCTGCCGCCGTCGTGCGTTTCCAGGGCGGCCACAACGCCGGCCACACCCTGGTCATCAACGGCAAGAAGACGGCCCTGCAGCTGATCCCCTCGGGCATCATGCGCGAAGGCGTGGCCTGCTACATCGGCAACGGCGTGGTGGTGGACCCGACCCACCTGCTGAGCGAAATCGAGCGCCTGGAAGCCGCTGGACTGAACGTGCGTTCGCGCCTGTTCATCAGCGAATCCTGCCCGCTGATCCTGCCTTTCCACGTCGAGGTGGACAAGGCCCGCGAAGCCCTGCGCGAGACCAGCGGCTCCGGCAAGATCGGCACGACCGGCAAGGGCATCGGCCCTGCTTACGAAGACAAGGTGGCCCGCCGCGCCCTGCGCGTGCAGGACCTCAAGCACCCCGAGCGCTTCGCCAAGAAACTGGCCGAACTGCTGGAGCTGCACAACTTCGCCCTGTCGGGCTACCTCCAGGGGCAACCCCTGGAGTTCCAGCCCATCTACGACGCCGCCATGAAGGCTGCTGAACAGATCCTGCCCATGCTGGCCGACGTCGGTGTGCGCATCCACGCCCACACCGTGGCCGGTGGCTCGGTGCTGTTCGAAGGCGCGCAAGGCACGCTGCTGGACATCGACCACGGCACCTACCCTTACGTCACCTCGTCGAACTGCGTGGCTGGCAATGCTGCAGCAGGCTCGGGCGTGGGCCCCGACAAGCTGCACTACATCCTGGGCATCACCAAGGCCTACACCACCCGCGTGGGCAGCGGCCCGTTCCCCACAGAGTTGGATTGGGAAGCGCCGGGCACCGTGGGCTACCACCTGTCCACCGTGGGCCAGGAGCGCGGCACCGTCACCGGCCGTGCACGCCGTTGCGGCTGGCTGGATGCGGCAGCGCTCAAGCGCTCGGTGCTGATCAACGGCATCTCCGGCATCTGCCTGACCAAGCTGGACGTGCTCGACGGCCTGAGCGAAATCAAGGTCTGCACCGGCTACAAGCTGCGTGGCGAAACCATCGACATCCTGCCCCTGGACGCCGATGACATCGTGGCCTGCGAGCCCATCTACGAAACTTTCCCTGGCTGGGAGGGCACGACCTTCGGCCTCACCACCTGGGAACAACTGCCGGCCAATGCCCGCGCCTACCTGGAGTGCGTGCAGAAGCTGATCGGTGCGCCCATCGACATGGTGTCCACCGGACCCGACCGTGACCACACCATCCTGCTGCGCCATCCCTACAAGGGCTGAGCGTGCGCATTCTTGACAAGGAAGTACCCATGCTCACCGACGATGGCAAGCACCTGTATGTCTCCTGGGATGACTACCACCATCTCATCGAGCGACTGGCGCTGAAGGTGCACGCTTCTGGTTGGGAGTTCGACCAGATCCTGTGCCTGGCCCGCGGGGGCATGCGCCCTGGCGACATGCTGTCGCGCATTTTCGACCGGCCGCTGGGCATCATGTCCACCTCGTCCTACCGCGACGATGGTGGCACCCTGCAGGGCCGCCTGGACATGGCGCAGTACATCACCATGCCCAAGGGTGAGTTAGCCGGTCGCGTGCTGCTGGTCGATGATCTGGCCGATTCCGGTGTGACCTTGCGTGCCGTGGTGGACCGCTTGCGTGCGATGCCGGCGATCGTGGAGTTGCGCTCTGCGGTGATCTGGGTGAAGGGCGCGTCGAGCTATGCGCCCGACTACCACGTGGAAACCTTGCCCACGAGCCCCTGGATCCACCAGCCTTTCGAGGCCTATGACACCCTGCGCCCGGAGGCTTTGCTCAAGCGCCACAAGGGCTGAGCCGGGCGTCATCGTTTGGGATGGTCTGCCAAAGAAAAGGAAAGGGCCTTCGGGCCCTTTTTGCTGCGCCTCTCTCAGCGAGGAGGTGATGGAGCAAGCAATGCAAAAAGCGATTCGGAAAAGTGGCGCAGAAAAGCGAAAAGCCGTCTGATTGCTCAGACGGCTTCTTGCATTTGGTGCCCAGGAGAGGACTCGAACCTCCACGGAGTTACCCGCTAGTACCTGAAACTAGTGCGTCT
>CAIQIL010000166.1 GCA_903871865.1 uncultured Burkholderiales bacterium | reverse complement strand
GGCATCGGGGTCGATGAAGTCTTCGAGCGCGAGGTCGATCATGTCGCGCATGCCCTGGCCGTGCGCGGCCGACACCGGCATCGGCTCGCCCAGGCCCAGCTCGTAGAACTCGGCCAGCTGGGGCGCGGTCTGCATGCCTTCGGCCTTGTTGGCCACGAGCAGCACCTTCTTGTTGGCGGTGCGCAGGAACTTGGCGATGTCGTGGTCTTGGGCGGACAGGCCGTTGCGGGCATCGACCACGAAAATCACGGCGTCGGCCTCGGCGACGGCCTGGCGGGTCTGCTTGGCCATCTCCTTGAAGATGCCGGACTTGCACTCGGGCTCGAAGCCGCCGGTGTCGATGGCGATGAAGGCGTGCGGACCCAGGCGGCCTTCGCCGTAGTGGCGGTCGCGCGTCAGGCCGGCGAAGTCGGCGACGATGGCGTCGCGGGACTTCGTGAGTCGATTGAACAAGGTCGACTTGCCGACGTTGGGTCGTCCGACCAGTGCAATGACAGGTTTCATGGAATCAGGTGCGAGAGATCAGCGGGTGATCGTGGAAAGGCTTTGCGTCAACCAGGTGGCGCTCAGTTGCCGGGGAAGGCGTAGACGGTGCCCTTGCGGGTGACGAGCAGCAGCTTGCCCTGCACGACCAGCGGGGCGCCGGCCACGGGCGCATCGAGTTCGGTGCGGGTCAGGGTGCGGCCATCGGCCTGGGACAGGATGTGCAGGTAGCCCTGGGCGTCGGCCACGGCGATGCGGTCGCCCCAGAGCACGGGTGCGCTCAGGCCGCGGTTGACGAAGCGGTCGATGCGCCAGACGCTGTCGCCGTTCTCGACCTTCCAGGCGCTCAGGCGGTCGGTGCTGTCCGCGCCCACCACGAGCTGCAGGTTGGCGGCCACGGCCTGGGTGCCGGCTTGCGGACGGCTCCAGCGCACGCTGCCGCGGTTGAGTTCCAGACAGGCGACGGAGAACTGGAAGGCGCGCACGCAGGCTTCGTCATCGACGCGGGCCAGTGGGCCGACCAGATCGGCCAGGCGCTCGACCTCGTTGGTGCCGCGCGGGGTGCCCACGCTGACGTCGAAGCGCGGCGTGCCCTTGAGCGGGTCCAGGCCGACCATGCGGTTGCCCTGCCCGACCAAGAGGGTGTCGCGGAAAGGTTCGATGACGCTGCGCGTGGCCAGGGCCAGGGGCTCGGCGCCGGGGCGTTGGTACAGCCACAGGTAGCGACCGTCCAGGGCGTCGTAGGCACGCACGCTGCGGTCCACAGCTTGCACGAACACGCGTTCGCCGGCCACCACGGGGGCGGTGAGCACGCGGCCGGGTTGGCGCTCGCTCCAGAGCAGCTTGCCCTGGTCGAAGAGCATCAGGTCGTTGTTGGCACCGACCACGGCGGCATAGCGGCCGTCCGAACCCACGGCGGCCGACAGTTCGGTCTTGGCCTGGGCGCGCCAACGTTCGCGGCCGGTTTGCAGGTCCAGCGAGACGATGCTGCCATCGACGTTGGCCACGGCCACGGCGTCGGCAGACACCGCCAAGGCGAAGGTCGGGGCCACTTCACCCACGCGCACCGACCAAGCCGGGGCCATTCGGGTGGCGTTGCTCAGGGATTCCAGCGGCGCGGGCTTGGGCTTGCTGGAGCCGCATGCCGACAGGCCGAGGGCCAAGGCGAGGCCCAGGCCCAAAGCGGACAGGCGGGTCGTGCGGGAGACAGGTGAGAAGGTCATGGCGGCTCGTGGGGCTCAGAACGTGGCGTGGATGCTCGGTGCGCGCAGGCCCATCACGGGGCCGAGGCGGTGGCCTGGGCCTTCGGTGCCTGAGGAGGCGCGGCGGGGGCGTCGCCCAGCGCGGTCAGCTTGCCTTCGATGAAGCGGCGGTAGTCCACGGTGGCATCGAGCTTGTCCCAGGCCGCCTTGTACGCTTTGGCGGCTTCGTCCTTCTTGCCTTGGGCCATGTAGATGTCGCCGCGGCGGTCATCGGCCAGGGGCTTGAATTCGTCGGTCAATCCGGCATCGAGGGTCTTGAGGGCCTCGTCGTACTGTTTGGCGTCCATCTGCATGCCGGCCAGGCGCAGGCGGGCCACGCCCACCAGGCTGGTGTTCTTGCCGTTGTCGGCCAGCCACTGCAGCGAGGCACGGGCCTGGTCGGGCTTGGTGTCGGCGGCGATCTTGGCGGCCATCAAAGCGCCCTGCTCCGCCAACGCGGTGCCGGCGTAGTTGCCCTTGAGGTCGGAGAAGATTTGCAGCACGCGGTCGGCATTGCCCGAGGCAGCAGCACGGTCGAGCTCTTCGTACAGGCCGGTGGCGGCAATCGCGCGCTTTTGCTGCCAGTACAGGTAACCCGTCCAGGCGGCGTAAGCGCCCAGGGCCAGCACCAGCACCCAGGTGATCAGGTTGCCGTATTGCTTCCAGAAGTGCTTGACCTGGTCAAGTTGCTCCTGCTGTTCAAGGTCGTAGGTCGCCATGGTGTCTCGGGGTGGTGGATCTGCGGATTATGACTGGGCCAACGGGCTTGTTCAGCGGGACAGCAAGGTGGCCGCCCATTGGGCGATGTGGACCATCTGGCGGATCTGCTGTTCGCCGCCCTCACGGAGCGGCTTGACGGCCACTTCACCGCGGGCGACCTCGTCCGGCCCGAACACCAGGGCGAAACGCGCGCCACTGGCATCGGCCTTCTTGAACTGGGACTTGGGGCTGGCCGGACCGTCCTTGCCGGCCGGGTTCAGCACGACGCTGACGCCCTGGGCGCGCAAGGCTTCGAGCGCCACCATGACCGTGGGCAGGGGCACGCCGGGGAAGACCACGGCGAAGGCATCGGGCTGCGCCGGGCCAGGCAACTGACCGACTTCCTCCAGCAAGAGCAGGAGGCGCTCCATGCCCAGGCCCCAGCCGACAGCCGGGTTGGGCTTGCCGCCCAGTTGCTCGATCAGGCCGTCGTAGCGGCCACCACCGCACACCGTGCCTTGGGAGCCCAGGCGCGTGGTGACCCACTCGAACACGGTCAGGTTGTAGTAGTCCATGCCGCGCACCAGGCGCGGGTTGACCTCATAAGGCAGGCCCGCAGCGTCCAGCACGGCGCGCACGGCGTTGAAGTGCGCCAGCGAGGCCTCGCCGAGGAAGTCGATGAGCTTGGG
>CAIQIL010000165.1 GCA_903871865.1 uncultured Burkholderiales bacterium | reverse complement strand
TGCGCCCTTCCTGGACATCAACTGCGGCGCCTTGCCGGAGCACCTGGTCGAGGCCGAGCTGTTCGGCCATGCCAAGGGCGCTTTCACGGGCGCGGTGGCGGCCCATGCGGGGCACTTCGAGCGGGTCGGGCAGGGCACGCTGTTCCTCGACGAGATCGGCGAGTTGCCGCTGAACCTGCAGCCCAAGCTGCTGCGTGTGCTGGAGACGCGCTCCTTCCGTCCGCTGGGCTCGACCGAGGTCAAGCATTTCCGCGGCCGGGTGGTGGCGGCTTCTCACCGCGACTTGGGCGCCCTGGTCCGCGAAGGCCGCTTCCGCGAAGACCTGTACTACCGCTTGGCCGTGTTCGTGCTGGAGGTGCCCGGCCTGGACCAGCGCCGCGACGACATCCCCGAGCTGGTCAGGCATTTCGCATCGCTGCAGCCCCGTGCGCTCACGTTCAGCGAGGCCGCGCTGGCGCGCCTGCAGGGCCATGTCTGGCCGGGCCACATCCGCCAGCTGCGCAGCATGGTGGACCGCCTGGCCGTGCTGTCGGAGCACAGCCACATCACGCCAGAAGTGCTGGCCGATCACCTGGACGGCCCTCATGCGGCCGCACCCGTGGACGCCCAGGCCTTGGCCGACGCGCTGCTGAGCTTGCCCTGCGGGGACAAACTGGCTTGCGCCGAGCAGTTGCTGATCGACCGGGCCATGCAGCTCAGCAGCGGCAACAAGTCGGCGGCAGCGCGCTTGCTGGGCGTCAGCCGCAAGGCCGTGGAGCGGCGCATCGCGGCGCAAGGCGATCGCAGTCGCAGTGCCCAGGAGTGCCTGGACGAAGCCCAGGCGCGCATCCAGGAGGGTGCGTTCCGCGAGGCCGTGCCGCTGTTGCGCCAGGGCTTGGCGCAGGTGTGCCTGCCGTGGGCCACGCCCGAGTCCCAGCGGCAGGCGTATGACCTCCACCGCCTGTTGGGCGTCAGCCTGCGCAGCCTGGAGGGTTGGTTGAGCGCCGAGGCCCTGCAAGCTTACGAAGCCGCCTTCCAGGCCGGCGATGGCGTGGTGGGCGACGCCGAAATGGGCTCTTTGCTGTTCGGCATCTGGACCGCCCAGCTCATGGCCATGGACCTGGGCAAGGCCCGCGGCACGGTGCAGGAGATGCTGCAGCGCGCCCAGGGCAGTGGCGACCCCGACCTGGTGGCCGAGGCCCATGTGGCCATGGCCAACACCCTGTTCTGGCTGGGCGACAGCGCCGAGGCCCTGGCCTGTTTGCAGCGGGGTGGCCTCGTGCCTGTGGGTGATCAGGAGCGCTGCCGCACGCAAGGCTTCGACCTCATCGGCCTGGCACTGAACTTCGAGGGCCTGGCGGCCTTCCACACCGGGGATTTCGCCCGCGCGCAGGCCGCGCGGGAGCGCCTGACCCGCCGTGCGCATGAGACGGCCGCCCACCCCTTCAACCAGGCCATCGCGCTGCAGGGTGCGGCATGGCTGGCCTGCTTGTTCGAAGACCAGGTGGCTTTGCTGCCCCTGGCCGAAGCGCTCGAAGCCCTGTCGCAACAGCACGGCTTTGTCTTCTACCTGGGCGTGGGGCAGGTGCTGCGCGGCGCGGCGTTGACGGCGCAGGGGCGGCATGCCGAGGCCGAGCTAGCCATCCGCGGTGGTTACGAGGCCCACATGCTGCGCCATGGTGGCAAGCTGTTCTATTCCTTCCAGGCCTGGAAGCTGGGCGAGTTGCTGCTGAGCGCGGGCCGTGCCGAAGAGGCCAACCAGCTCATCGGCCAGGCCATGGACGTGGCGCTGGACCTGCAAGACCGCGCCTACCTGGGTGAGCTGCTCGATGTGCAGGGCCGTGCGTGCCGCGCCACGGGCGACATGGACGGGGCCGAAGAGGCCTTCCGCAGCGCCATGTCCACGGCACTGGCCCTGGGGTGTGTGCCTGCCCGACTGCGCGCGGCGACGGATCTGGCCTTGCTGATGCAGGAGGCGGGGCGCCTGCGTCAGGCGCGCGAGCTGCTCGACAAAACCTTGCGCGGGCTGGACCCTCAAGCGCCTTTCGCGGGCGTGCGCCGGGCGGTGGCGCTCAGGTCGATGCTGGACGTTTGAGCGGCCAGGCCGTGCAGGGCCTGGCCTTCAGGCCCAGTCCTCGGCCCTCAATTCAGCGCCTTGAACAGCAGGCTGGCGGCCACGGCCAGCGTCAACCAGGCAAAGCCTTGTTTGAGCCTTGCGGCCGGCAGCTGCAGCGCCAGGCGTTGTCCTGCCAGCAAGGCCAGCATGGCACCCAGCGCAAAGGGCAGGGCCAGCGCCCAGTCCAGCGCGCCATGCCACGCGGCCGAGGCCACGCCGCTCAGCGAAACCAGTGCGATCACGGCCAGCGAGGTGGCCTGCACCTGGCGCAGGTCGAGGTCGGTGCGGTGGTTGAGGGCGGGCACGATGACGAAGCCGCCGCCCACGCCGATGAGGCCGCTGAGCAGCCCGGACGCCGCACCGGTGGTGGCCAGGGCGCGGGCGCAAGGGGTGGTCCAGTCCAGCCGGCCATCGGCCTTGACCAGGCAAGGCGGTGGCGGAGGCTGTCCAGAGGGGGCACCGGCCGAGACACCCTGCTCAGCCTTGGGCGGCTGCAGCGAGCGCCATCCCACCCAGGCCATGACGGCCGCGAACACCAGCAGCAGCGGTTGGGCCGGCAGGCGCTGGGCCAGCGTCACGCCCAAGGGCGCGAACAGCATGCCGGTGACGCCGATGAGCGCCGCCGCGCGGTAGCGCACCACGCCCTGGCGCAGGCCCACCGCCGCGCCCATGGCAGAGGCCAGGCCCACGGCGGCCAGGCCGATGGGAGCGGCAGCCTGCAAGGGCAGGTGCAACACCCACACCAACAGCGGGATGGCCAGGATGCCGCCACCCGCGCCAGTCAGCGCGAGGATGAGGCCGACGATGGCGCCCAGGCCCGCACCCAGCCCAGCGTCCAGCAAGGACATCACCATGCCTGTGCCGCCTCCGCTCAGCGCGTTTTGCAGGTGGACAGGCCGAAGGGCAGGTAGGCCGGACACCAGCCCGACAGCCCAGTGGCCAGGGGCACCAGGCCCAGCCAGCCCCACAAGCCGACCACGCCGGTGGCGGCCAGGGCCACCAGGGTCAGGCCAGCGCCGATGCGCACCACGCGGTCGATGCCGCCCACATTGGTTTTGATCATCTTGAACTCCTTAGGAGGGTTGGGGAAACATCAGGGATGTGGCAGGGCCTGGCCGCACATGCGGCTGTGCAGGACCTGCAGGATGGCCGCCGCGTCGTCGCTGATCAGCCGGTAGTAGATGTTCTTGCCCTGGCGGCGGGTGTCCACCAGGCCTTCCTGTCGCAGCACGCCCAGCTGCTGAGACAGCGTGGGTTGGCGGATGCCCAGGTCGTTTTCCAGCTCGCTCACGCAGAACTCGCCCTGCGTGAGGCGGCACAGCAGCACCAGGCGGTCGGCATTGGCCAACACGCGCAAGAGGGCGCAGGCGCGCTCGGCCGAAGCCTGCAGCGCGGCGATGTCGGCCGCCGACGGTGGCGCGTGCAACACCGGAGGAGGTTCGGAGGCGGGGTCTTTCACTTGCATGGAAAACATTATGTTGACAAATATATTGTTTGTCAATAAAGTTTCCGCACGCCCTTCACTTCCACGAAGTCCTTGCGCCGCCATGACCACCGCCCAGCCCCGCGTCGTCTCGCTCTTCCATGCCGACACCAGCACCTTCACCCACGTGGTTTTTGACCGCGAGGGCGGGCGCGGTGCCATCGTCGATCCGGTGCGGGACTTCGACCCCGCCAGCGGCCGCATCGCCCACACCGCGGCCGAGGAGGTGGTGGCCGTCGTGCAGCAGCTGAACCTGCGCATCGACTGGATCCTGGAGACCCATGCCCATGCCGACCACCTGTCGGCCGCGCCCTATCTGAAGGCGCGGCTGGGCGGTCGCATCGCCATCGGGCGGGCCATCGGCGAGGTGCAGGCCATCTTCGAGCCGCGCTTCCACCCCGGTCAGCCCCTGCCCGCGCACGGCCCCGACGGCGATGGCTTCGACCACCTCTTCGACGACGGCGAGACCTTCGCCATCGGTGACTTGCAGGCCACCGCCTGGCACGTGCCCGGCCACACCCCGGCCGACATGGCCTTCGTGGTGGGCGATGCCGTCTTCGTGGGCGACACCCTGTTCCCGCCCGATGTCGGCACGGCGCGCTGCGACTTCCCTGGTGGCGACGCCCGCGCGCTGTACCACTCGGTGCAGCGCCTGCTGGCCTTGCCCGACGACACCCGCCTGTTCATGTGCCACGACTACCCGCTCACCGAGCGTGCACCGATGGCGATGTGCACCGTGGCCGACGAGCGCCGCCACAATGTCCACATCCGCGATGGCATCGGCGAGTCTGAATTCGTGGCGCTGCGACAGGCGCGCGATGCGACCCTGGCCGTGCCCCGCCTCATCCTGCCGTCCATCCAGGTCAACATCCGCGCGGGCCAGTTGCCCGAACCCGATGCCAACGGCACGCGCTACCTGCGCTGGCCGCTGACCCTGGCTTGACCCGATCTGCCCTGTCACCCCTTCCGGAGCCCCCATGAGCGACGCTGCAGCTGCAAGCACCACCACCGTCACCGTCCAGCTGCACCAGCAGCAGGACTACCAGTTCCGCATCGCTTTCGGTGGGGATGCGCCCGATGTCTTGGGCGATGAGCCCGCGCCGCTGGGCCAGGGCCAGGGCCCGTCACCGGTGCAGCTGCTGGCCGCGGCCGTGGGCAACTGCCTGTCGGACTCGCTGCTGTTCGCCCTGCGCAAGTTCAAGCAGGCGCCCGAACCCATCGCCTGCGAGGTGCACGCCGAGGTCGGGCGCAATGCCGAGGGCCGTGTGCGCGTGCTGGGCATGCAGGCCGCGCTGACGCTGGGTGTGCCCGCCGCGTCGCTCGAACACCTCGACCGCGTGCTGGCGACCTTCGAGGGCTACTGCACCGTCACGCAAAGCGTGCGCCAGGGCATCCCGGTGCAGGTCACCGTGCGCGATACCGATGGGCAGCGGCTGACGCCCCCCGCGGCCTGAGTCGAAGCGCTCAGCGTGGCCCGCCCCGACCGGGGAAGACGGGTTCGCGCTCGCTGCCTCCCGATGCGCCGCTGGCCGGCGTGGCCGGGCGTGTGGGCAGGGGCTGGCGGCGCGTGATGTCGTTGCGGGGGCTGTCTTGGCGCACGCCGTTGCCGCGCTGCACCGCCGCGCCGGGCACGATGGGCTGGCCGAACTGGATGCCGGTGAAGACGATGACGGGGAAGTCGATCAGGCTGCCCTGGCCATCGCGGCGCAAGGCCTGGTCGTCGCGCACATCGCGCAGGCTGTCGCCGGGCAACCAGCCTTGCAGGCCGTGCGGGACGCTGACCTGGCACCAGCGGTAACGCGGGTCGCAGCCGATGACGCGCACGAAGGTGCTGGGCGGCATCTCGGTGACGATGGTCCAGTCCGTGCCAGGACCCAGGCGCAGTTCGGTGGCCGATTGCGTGTAAGCCTGGGCGCCAGCCAGTGGGCTGACGGCGGCCAGTGCGAGCGCGGTCAGCAGGGCGGAGGGGGTGATGCGAGCCATGGTGGGTCCGTGTCGGGTGCGGGCAAGGCCCCATCTTATCGACGTGCAGGGTGGCCTGCGTTACGCTGTGTGCATGGGTGTGCTCTGTCGCAATGTCTGTTGTTTTGTGCTGCTGGCCGTGTGGGCGTCCGGCCAGGCACGCGCCGAATCGCTGCGCTGCAACGGCGAGATCGTCTCGGAAGGCGACTCCCGCCTGAGCGTGCTGCGCCGCTGCGGACAGCCCGCCCTCAAAGACAGCCAATGCGCGCCGGTGTACGTGGCCGGCCGCCTGCAGCCTTTGCCCGACCACATCGCGGCCCGCGTGGCGCCGTGCGTCCCCATCGAAGACTGGCTCTACGAGCGCGGCCCGGGTTTCCTCACCGCCACGGTGCGTTTCCGCGCCGGCGTGGTGCAGACCGTCCTGTACGGCCAGGAAAGGCCGTGATTCATCGGTCAAACGGGTGAATCAACCGATGGCCCATGGGCCGATCGGCGCTACATTGCCCACTGGAGGTGGTGATGCGCGTCGTCTGGCTGTGGGTGTTCGCATGTGCGTGGAGCGCAGGCCTGCTCGCACCCCTGCACGCCGAAACCATCACGGTGGGCGCCGAGGACGACTGGGCGCCGTACTCCTACGCGGTGGCCGGTCAGGCCGAGCCGCAGGGCCTGGCGCCGCGGCTGGTCCGGGCGGCTTTCCAGACGCAGGGCGTGCAGGTGCAGTTCAAGGTGTTGCCATTTTCCCGTTGCCTGCACGATGCCGAAATCGGGCGCCTGGTCGGGTGTTTCGACACCACGCGCACTGCGGCCAACAGCGACAGCTTCCACTGGCACGCCACGCCCCTGTTCCGGGAGGAGCTGGGCATCTTTGCCCGCAGTGACGGTCCGAGGCCAGTGTCCTCCCTGGCCGAGCTGGTCGGGCACTCGGTGGGCATCACCGTGGGCTACACCTACCCGACCGAGTTCATGCGCGACCCCGGCATCCGCCGCCATGTGGCGGTGTCCGATGCCAACCTGCTGCGCATGCTGGCGGGTGGCCGCGTGGACTACATCCTCGTCAACACCTTGCCCGCGCAACACCACCTGCAGCACATGCCCCAGCTGCAAGGCAAGGTCCAACGGGTGGGCGCGCTCCACATGGACAGCTTTTGGTTGAGTTTTTCCAAGGTGCACCCGGATGGGCAACGCCTGTCCGTGGTCTTCGAGAAGGGCCTGCAAACGCTGATGGCCAACGGGCAGTACCAGCGCATGCTGGCCGAATTCCAGCGGGCGCAGCAACCATGAAAATCGGCACCTCCATTTCCCGGCGCATCACGGTGCAGGTGCTGAGCACCAGCCTGTTGATCGCCTTGCTGGCCGGGGGCTACCAGCTCTACACGGCTTACCGGGAGGGGCTGCAGGCCATCCACGAGGGCTTGCGTGTCATCGGCACCACCCAGGTGCCGGCCCTGACGGCCGATGTCTGGCAGCTCGATGAGGGTTTGATCCAGCAGCAGCTGGCGGGCATCGCCAGCCAGCCGGACGTCAGCCACGCCGCCATCACGGGCGACATGCCTTTCCAGGTGGCGCCCATCGGCCAGCGGGCCTCGCCCAACGACAGCGCCTGGCTGCCCCAGGTGGTGTCGCGCCGCTACGACCTGGTGCGGCCCGACGAGGTCACAGGCCGTGGCCAGGTGATCGGGCAATTGACGGTCGAGGTCTCGCTGTCGGGACTGCATGGCCGCTTGCGCGACATCGCCTTGACGGTCTTCCTGACGGAGCTGCTGCGCTCGGCCGTGCTGGCCCTGGCCATCGTGATCGGCATGCGCCTGCTCATCCTGCGCCACGTGCAGCAGGTCGCGCGTTACGCGTCCGAGCTGACGCTGGACCAGCTGGACCGCCCCTTGCAGCTGGGGCGCAGGCCCCGGGTGCAGCCCGGGCAGGCCGATGAAATCGACGTGCTCGCCGATGCCATCAACGGCATGCGGGTGTCGCTGCAGGAAGAAATCGCCAAGCGCCAGGCCACCGAGCAGCGCAGCCAGCAACTGGCCGTGGACAAGGAAGCCGCCGAGCTGGCCAATGCCGCCAAGGGCGAGTTCCTGGCCAATGTCAGCCACGAGATCCGCACGCCCATGAACGCCATCATCGGCATGAGCGACCTGGCCCTGCACAGCGGCATGGCCGAGCCCCAGCGCGGCTACATCCAGCGCGTCAGCACGGCGGCGCGCCTGCTGCTGGGCATCCTCAATGACATCCTGGATTTCTCCAAGATCGAGGCCGGCAAGCTCGACCTGGAGCAAACGCCTTTTTCCCTGACCGATGTGCTCGACAGCCTGCTGGACGTGGTCGGCGTCAAGGCGCGTGAGAAGGGCCTGGTGCTGAGCGTCACCGTGGCCTCCGATGCGCCGATCCGCCTGATGGGCGACCCCCTGCGGTTGCAGCAGGTGCTGGTCAACCTGGTGGGCAATGCGGTGAAGTTCACCGCGCAAGGGCAGGTCAAGCTGAGCGTGCGGGTGCTGTCGCAAGGCCCGTGCGAAGCCACCTTGCGCTTCGAGGTGAGCGACACCGGCGTGGGCATGACGCCCGAGCAGCTCGCCCGCCTGTTCCAGCCCTTCAGCCAGGGCGACAGCTCCACCTCACGCCACTTTGGCGGCACGGGCCTGGGGCTGGCCATCAGCCGCCAGCTGGTGGCGATGATGGGCGGTGAGATCGACGTGAGCAGCCAGTCGGGCCAAGGCAGCACCTTCGGCTTCAGCCTGCGCTACCCGCTGGACCTGGCCCGCACCGGCGACGGGCACAGCCAGCGCCTGGGAGGGCAGGGCGGTGCCTTGGGCCACCTGCCCTTGCCCGAGGCTCCGCCCGAGCTGGTTGGCGTGCGCGTGCTGCTGGCCGAAGACAACGAGGTCAACCAGGAGCTCGCTGTGGCCTTGCTGGAGCGCGTGGGCATCACCGTGAGCGTGGCATCCAATGGCCACGAGGTGCTGGCGCTGCTGGCCGAGCAGCGCTTCGACTGCATCCTGATGGACTGCCAGATGCCCGGCATGGACGGCTACACCGCCACGCGCTGCATCCGTGCGGACGCCCGCTGGAAGGGCTTGCCCATCATCGCCATGACGGCCAATGCGATGGTGTCCGACCGTCAGAAGGTGCTGGACGCGGGCATGAACGACCACGTCTCCAAACCCATCTCGGTGGACGACCTCTACGCCAAGCTGGTGCGCTGGGCCGGGCGGGAGCGGGCTCAGGGCGTGGCCGTGCCCGTGGCCGCCGCGCGCGCTGGCCAGCGGGCCTCGGACGGCACCGGGCCTGTGTAGCTGATGCGGACCTGCTTGTAGACCTGGCCGCTGCTCGGGTCGATGACGTTGGACACGCCCACATAGCTCAGCAGCCGCGTGCCCTTGGCGTCGTAGACGATGTCGATGGGGTTGACCAGCAGGCGCAGCAGCGAGTCGGGCTCCACGCGCAGCTGGACGCCGGCCTCCTGCTCGACCTGGACATCGGCCACCTTGCGCGCGCGGAAGCGGAAGCGGTCGGTGTTGCCGGCCACGATGAGCTTGAAGCTCACGGTCTCGCCCTTGCGCAACTGCGGCAGTTGGTCGAGCAGCAGGTGGTTGAAGCCGGAGTCGGCCGCTTCCAGACCGCTGTCGCGCGCCAGGGCCTTGCGGGTCTCCTGGCCCTGGTCCTGCTTGAACACCTGCACTGGGTCGCCGTTGCCACTGATGCCTTCGCTGTAGCGCTGCGCCGGCATCTCCATCTTGTAGAGCGGGATGTAGCGGTTGGCGCGGTAGTCCAGCGACTTGCGCGCCATCTCGCGGCCTTGCGGGTCGTAGTAGCGCGTGGTGGCGGTTTGCACCTCGCCATCGCTGCCGCGTTTGAACTCGTGCACCTCGGTGTAGAGGAAGCGCTGCGAGCTGGCGTCACGCGCGAAGCCGAGCACGGTGTCGGCCTGCGCGGCTTCACACCCCAGCAGCGTGCCCGCCACCACCACGGCGAGCAGGCGGACCTGCTTGAGCAGCCTCATGCCGATGCCCTCAGCGTGCGTCGAACAGCAGGTGGGTCACGCCCCACTCGCTGCCGTGCTGGTAGCCGAAGAACTCGGCCACAGCCATGTAGAACATGCGCCAGCGTTGCACCCAGCGCTCGGCGTCGTCGCCATAGCACTGCTGGAAGGTGGCCAGGACGGCGGCCTTGTTGCTGTCCATGCCCTGCAGCCAATGCTCGGCCGTCTTCTGGTAGTGCGTGCCATCGACCCACCACTGGTCGACCAGCTTCATGTCGTCCTGGAACTGCGCCAGCAGGTGCTCGTTGGGCATGATGCCGCCGAGGAAGAAGTACTGCGTCATCCAGTCGCTCTTGTCCTTGACCTCGTAAGGGTAGGCCAGGGTGGGGTGGGCGAAGATGTGCACGAACAGCTTGGCATCGTCGGTCATCCAGCCGCGCACTTTTTTCAGCAGCAGCTGGTAGTTGCGCATGTGCTCGAACATCTCGATGGACATGACACGGTTGAAGCCGCCCTTGAGTGCGTCGGCGGGCATGGGGTCGGTGGCGACGTTGCCGGTGACGATGCGCAGGTTCTGGAAACCACGCTCGCGGGCGCGGCCCTCGATGAATTCGCGCTGGCCGTGCGAGTTGCTGAAGCCGACGATGTCCAGGTGCGGGTAGTGCTCGGCCAGCCACAGGCTCAGCGAACCCCAGCCGCAGCCCAGGTCCAGCACGCGGTCGCCGGCTTTCAGCTTGTCCAGCTGGGCGCGTTCGGCGTAGATGCGCATCATGGCTTCTTCGGCCTGGGCCAGGGTCTCGTTGCCGCGCTCGTACCAGCAGCACGAGTACTTCAGGCGCGGGCCCAGGTGCAGGTGGAAGAACTGGGCGGGCACCTCGTAGTGCTGCACGTTGGCGTCGTGCGTGTGGATGGCGATGGGGCTGTTCTTGAGTTCGGCCACGAAGTCGCGGAAGGCGGCGGTGCGGCGCGAGGGCGGCTGGTCGTGGTGGGCGGCCAGGCGCTGGGCCATCAGGCGGCGCATGCCGGCGCGGATGACGGTGTCGGGCAGCAGGCCGTTTTCGGCCCATTCGATGGCAAACAACATGGTTCAGGCTCCTCCAGAGGTGTCAGGCCTTACGCAGTCCATCCAGGGTTGGATGCAGGGTGTGCGAGATGGGGGGCGTCACGGCCGGCGCGGCGGCCAGGGCAGCAGCATGCTGGTGCGCTTCATGTACTCGGCATAGCCCGGCTTGCGCATGGCCATCTCGGCTTCCAGCAGCGGCACGCCCGATATCTTCAGCAGCAGCAAGACCATGACCACGGGCGCGATCAGCGACCAGCCCCACAGCCCGCCGCCCATGGCCAGGGGGATGTAGGCCAGCCAGTGCACGCACTCGAAGAAGTAGTTGGGGTGGCGGCTGTAGCGCCACAGGCCGACGTCGCAGACCTGGCCGCGGCGCGCGGGGTCGGCCTTGAAGCGGCGCAGTTGCTCGTCGGCCAGGCCCTCGCCCCAGACCGACACCAGCAGGATGGCCACCGCTGCACCCAGGCCGAGCGGCCCGGGCGAGCCCTCGCGGTAAGCCGCCGGGACGAAGGCGCTGGCGGCCAGGGCCAGTGTGAACAGGTTCTGGAACTGGAAGAACCAGAACATCTTGGATTGCGCTTGTGCGCCCCAGTCGGCGCGGAACTTGGCGTAGCGCCAGTCTTCGGCGGCGCGCCAGTTGCGGCCCCACAGGTAGCTGCCCAGGCGCAGGCCCCACAGCCCGCCCATGGCGCCCAGGGTCAGGCGAACCTCGGTGGGCGCGGTGCCCACGGCGGCGAACCACACGGCCAGGCCGCCCAGGGCCCAGGCCCAGATGGCATCGACGATGCCGCCATTGCCCATGCGCCGCTGGATGAGCCAGGCCACGGACTTGGCCAGGAACAGCAGCAGGGCGGCCGCGAACACGGCGTGCAAGATCGACAGGGTGGGCATGGTGGGCACAGCGTGTTTGACGCGAAGTTGTCCCCGATTCTAGGGAGTCGTCTTCCGATGTGCCCCATCAAACTTCGGCAAAAACGTGTCAAAGGCGCTTCATGCCGGCGCCATGTCCATCATGTTCACGCTGGCTGCCCTGTGCTCACGCGCCCGGGGTCTGCAGCACCGCTGGCACGGCCGCGCGGTGGAAGCCGTCGTAGGTGGGGGCGCCGGCGTGGTTGGGCGTGGGCATGACCGGGCTGTGCAGCGGC
>CAIQIL010000164.1 GCA_903871865.1 uncultured Burkholderiales bacterium | reverse complement strand
CGGGCCAGGCACAGCACCTGGCCCGCACGTGGCAGAGGCCTTGTCGGAGGCCTTACTTGGCCGCGAAGCAGTAGAAGTAGCCGGCGCCGCCGGTGCTCACCAGCTTGGGCTGGCTGCAACCCCGGCTGACGTGGGCCGAGTTCCACGACAGGGCCGTGTGCACGCCGCCGGTGCGGTCGAAGTGACCGACCTGCACGCCACCGTCTTCCGCGCTGCTCGTGTAGTTCTTGCAGGTGCGGTCGGTGAGCTCGTTGACGAAGGCGCGGCCATCGGGCTGCGAGCCGGTCAGGATGTCGTGCTCGTTGGGCGTGTCGCCCGCGCGCTTGACCGACTGGCCTTGCTCGGTCAGGGCGGTGGTCCAGTTCACGGCGTTGCCGATGCGGGACTCTTCCAGGTCGTCACCGTGCAGGTGGCCCACGTTGCGGGCGATCAGGGCGCCCTTGACGTTGAACCACGGGCCGGTGCCGATGCGGTCGCGCGCATGGATGGCGGGCTTGCCGTCCCAGGACTGGGTGCTCAGGTAAGCGCGCCAGGTCTTGTTGCCAGCGCCCACGGCCGCGGCCAGCTTCTGGCAGTGCGCATCGGCACCGGCCAGGCCACCGAGGTCGGCGCCCTTGCCCGAACCCACGCTGGTCACGAAGAAGCTGAAGGGGCCGACCTCGCGGTTGGCCGGCAGCGGGGCCGTGGCCGGTGCGGTGACCTGGGCCAGGGCAGCGCCCGACAGGGCCAGCAGCGCCAGGCCGCTCAGGAGTTTGCGGTGTGCTTGCATCGCCTCAGTCCTTCTTGCGGAAGTCGTCGTGGCAGGCCTTGCACGTGCCTTGCAGCTTGCCCAGCTGGGCCTTGACCGCGGCCACATCGCCCACGGCGGCGACCTTGGCCAGCTCGTTGGCTTCCTTGTTGAAGGCCGCGGCCACCTCACCGGCTTTCTTGTCGGTGAACAGCTCGGGCTTGACGGTGGTTTCGTGCCAGCCCTTGCCAGTCTCGGTACCCGGCGCAAAGAGCGCGCCCAGACCGGAGTTGGCCAGCGCGGCGATGGTGTTGGACGCCTTGATGACGTCTTCCTTGTTGTAGGTGCCGTCCACGTTGGCTTTGACGCGGCCGGTGTTCCAGGCCAGGACCTGGTAGGCCGACTGGCGCCACTTGATGAGTTGCTCGGGCTTGGGCGCCTGTTGTGCCACGGCGGTGCCGGCAGCGGCCAAGGTGGCCACGGCCAGCGCAACGGCCAGCAGGGGTTTCAAACGCAGGTTCATGGTGTTTCCTTGGGGCTTGGGGTAGAGAGGGGATTCAGGTGCGCAGGTGCGCGTTGAAGAAGGCGACGGTGCGTTGCCAGGCCAACGAAGCGGCAGCCGCGTCGTAGCGGGGCGTGGTGTCGTTGTGGAAGCCGTGCTGGGTGCCCGGGTAGGTGTGGGCCTCGTAGCGCACCTTGGCGGCCTTGAGGGCCGCTTCGTACGCTGGCCAGCCGGCGTTGATGCGCTCGTCGTTGGCGGCGTACTGCAGCAGCAGCGGTGCGCGGATGCGGGCGGCGTCTTCCGCCGAGGGCTGGCCGCCGTAGAAAGGCACGGCCGCGCCCAGTGTGGGCAGTTGCGTGGCCAGGAAGTTCGACACGCTGCCGCCGTAGCAAAAGCCCACCACCCCCAACTGGCCATTGCCCTGCGGCAAAGCCTGGAGGTAGGCCGCGGCGGCCAGGAAGTCCTGGCGCGTCTTGCCCTGGTCCAGCTTGGGGAAAAGCTCTCGGGCCTTGTCTTCGTCGCCCGGGTAGCCGCCCAGGGGGAACAAGGCGTCGGGCGCGAACGCGATGAAGTTCTCCAGCGCCAGGCGCCGGGCCACGTCCTCGATGTGCGGATTCAGCCCGCGGTTCTCGTGCACCACCAGCACCGTGGGCAGCTTGGCTTTGGCCTCGCTGGCGCCCACAGGCTGCACCAGATAGCCGCGCACCGTGCCGTAGCCCTGCGGCGAGGGGATCTCGACGTGGCGCGCCAGCAAACGGCTGTCATCGCCCTTGACCTGCTGGGCGTGGGCGAAGTTCGGGCTGAGCTCGGCCAGCAAGGTTTCGGCGGCCACGATGCCCGCCGTGTACTTCGCGGCCGACTGCAGGAAGCCACGCCGCTCCAGCAGGCCGTGGACGTACTGGTCGAACAGGCGCATGACTTCGGACGGGTAGTCCGCGGCGGTCTTGCGCTTGGCTTGGGACGGCACATTGCTGCTGGCGTTGCTGCTGCTGCGGGTGTGGCCACTGGACGGTGTGCTCATGTCGCTGTCTCCTCGGGATGGGCTCGGGATGGCTCAGGACTTCCGCGCTGCGGCCTTGGCACGCAGGTTCTGCACGATGTCCAGGGCCTGCTGCACGTTGGCATCGGGCGACACCCCACCGACGGTGGCCGCGATGCGGCCATCCGTCGTGACGATGAAGGTGGTGCGGTCGGTGCGGGCGTGGTCGATCTCGACGCCGCGCGTGTCCTTGCGGCCTGCCGGGATCTCGCTGACGCTCAGGTCGAAGGCGCGCGCCACCTGGCCATCGGCGTCGGAGGCCACGGGGATCTTGCCGGCGCAGTACTGCGGATCGGCCGAGAAGTCGTTCAGGCGGGAGATGCTGTCCAGCGAGACGCCCACGATGGTGGCGCCAGCCGCCGCGAACTTCTCGACGTTGCTGGCAAAGGCGTGCGCCTGGATGTTGCAGCCGGCCGTGAAGGCCGAGGGGTAGAAATACACCACCACCGGGCCCTTCTTGAGCGCGTCCTTCAGCGTGTAGCTGAAAGCCTTGCCGGCCTGGGAGGCCTGCAGCTTGAAGTCGGGGGCGGCATCGCCTTCTTTCAGCGCGGCCTGGGCGGGCACGGCACTCAGCAGGGCCGCAGCGGCCAGGGCTGCGGCAACGGTGTTCAGGAACGGGTTCGTCATGGGGGGTGCTTTCAAGGTGGGCATCACTGACTGGCCAGGTGCGTGGCCAGGGCTTCGATTTCGGCGTCGCTCAAGGGTGCCAGGGCCTTGTTCATGACGCCATCAGGGCTGTTCTTGCGGTCGCCAGAGCGCCAGTCGCGCAACTGCTTGTCCAGGTAGCGCCATTCCTGGCCGGCAATGCGCGGGGCCAGTGCCGCGCCCTGGGCCTGCGGGCTGTGGCAGCTGGCACAGGCCAGCACGCCGCGCGTGGCATCGCCCTGTTCATGGAGGCGCTGACCGATGGCAGATGTGGCGGCCGCCTTCGGGTCCGGCTCGCCCTTCATGGCAGGCAGGCTGGCGAAGTAGGCCGAGATGTCGCGCACGTCCTCGTCGCTGACGCTGCGCGCCATGATGGCCATCTGGTCGTGCTTGCGCGCGCCGGAGCGGAAGTCCTGCATCTGTTTGACGAGGTAGGCGGCGTCCTGCCCCGCCAGCTTGGCGAATTTGCCCTCGGGCCCGTTGGCATGGCCTGCGCCTTGTCCGTCGACGCCATGGCACTCCTGGCAACGTTCGCTGTCGATCTTCTCGCGCCCCAACAGGGGGTTGCCTTGCTGAGGCACGCTCGGAGAAGCCCTCGGAGCACCGCTCACCTTGACCGCGGCAGCGGCTTTGGCCGCCGCCCAAGCGGACGCCGGCAAGCAGCACACAGACAACATCACCGACAACACGGCACCCATCGTTTGGTTCACAACTTGGTTCGGCAAAACACACCCTCAGGACTTCTTGTAGAAGGTGTGGCAGGTGCGGCAGGTGCGCGACAAGGTCGTGGCCGAGTCAGACGCCGTGCCGAAATCCTTGGTCGCCACCGACTTGACGATGGCTTCGGACAACTCACGACTCTTGCGCGACAGGTCCACGGCATCGGGCGCATCGCCCTTGGCCACGAAATGCGCCTCCACCTTGCCGAACAGCGCCTGCAACTCTTTCGCATCGGACGTGCTGCCCGGTGCGTTCTGCGTGGCGATGTTCGAGGCCAGGCTCTTGTTGGTGTCCTCGATGGTCTGCATCAGGTCCATGTCCAGCTCGGTGTCGGCGGCGCGAACGCCTCCGAACACCGCAGCCAGCAGGGCCAGCGCGACCCAGGTCTTGCGGGCTCCTTGCAGCATCAGGCCAGGATCTCCTTGATGACCTTGCCGTACACCACGGTCGGGCGCTCGGAGCGGCCGTTGTGGATGAAGGTGGTCTTGAGGTGGTCCAGGCCCATCAGGTGCAACACGGTGGCGTGCAGGTCGTAGGTGTCCACGGCCTTGTCCTTGTCGGCCACTTGCAGGCCCACTTCGTCGGTCTCGCCATAGGTGAAGCCCGCCTTGAGGCCACCGCCGGCCATCCACTGCGTGTAGCCCCATGGGTTGTGGTCGCGACCGGTGCCGCTTTCGCCCCAGGAGGTGCGGCCGAACTCGGAGGTCCACACCACCAGGGTGCTGTCCAGCAGGCCACGCTCCTTCAGGTCGTGCAGCAGGCCGGCGATGGGCTTGTCCACCATGCGGGCCATGACGGCGTGGTTGGCGTCCAGCTCGCTGTGCGCATCCCAGCTCTGGCGGTCGATGTCCACACCCTCGGGAAAGCCCGAGACCACCTGCACGAAGCGCACACCGCGCTCCACCAGGCGGCGGGCGCGCAGCAGCACCTCGCCGTAGCTCTGGCTGGTCTTGTCGTTCAGGCCGTAGAGCTCCTTGGTGGCCGCACTTTCCTTGCTGATGTCCACCGCGGCGGGCGCAGCGGCCTGCATGCGGTCGGCCAGCTCGTAGGACTGCAGGCGGGCCTTCAGCTCGGTGTCGTGCGGGTAATGCTCGGCACCGATCAGGTTCAGGCGCTTGAGCAGGTCCAGCGAGGTGCGTTGCTGCACGGCGTTGCGCAGTTCCGGGCGCTCCAGGTACAGGATCGGGGAATCACCCGGGCGGAAGGCCGTGCCCTGGTAGACGGCCGGCAGGAAGCCTGCGCTCCAGTTGACCGAACCGGCCGAAGGCTCGCGGTCGCCGTTGTAGAGCACCACGTAGGACGGCAGGTCGGGGTTGGCCGAGCCCAGGGCGTAGTTGATCCAGGCGCCCAGCGAGGGACGGCCCGGGTTCAGGTCACCCGTGTTGAGCTTGAGGATGGAAATGTCGTGGGTGGCGCCCACGGTGGTGCTGGACTTGATGAAGGTCAGCTTGTCGGCCTGGGTGGCCAGGTTGGGCAGCAGGTTGGAGAACCACGCACCGCTTTCGCCATGCTGCTTCCAGGTGCGTTCGTTGGACGCGTACAGCTTGCCCACGCCGCCCTGCGTGCTGGTCTTGATGCCCTTGAGGAAGGAGGCAGGCACCGGCTGGCCGGCCAGCTTCTGCAGGTCGGGCTTGTGGTCGTACAGGTCCAGCGTGGAAGGCGCGCCGTTCTGGTGCAACCAGATCACCGACTTGATCTTGGCGGGAAACTGCGGCGCCTTGGTCGCCAGCGGGTCCAGCAGCTCGGCCGCGGTGGCGGCACTGACGTGGCCGATGCCGGGGATGAAACCGCCCAGGGCGGCGCCACCCAGACCCAGGCCGGCTTGGCGCAAAAAGGCGCGACGTTGATCGTTGCTCATGTGTGTTCCTTGTCTTCGTTCAATCGATGTGTTGAAAAAATCGGGCTCAGAACCGGTAGGCGAAGCTGTTCGAATTGGCCACCGTGTGCACCAGGTCCACGAAGGCGGCGGAGCGCACCGGGTCGTAGTTCTTGGTGTCCTTCAGGCCCTGGGGCACGGCCACTTCGAACTTGCCGGTGGCGACCTTCTGGCGGATGGCGATCTGCTGCTCGGCGAGGAACTGCTTGAGGGCGGCGCGCTCGGCCTTGCTCGGGTCGCGGGCGAACAGGATTTCGTACACGCGGCTGAGCTGGGCGTCTTCGCTCGGGCCGGCTTCGTTGATCACGCGGCCTGCCAGCGCCTGGCTCCAGTCAAAGACGATCTCGCTGTTGAAGAGCGTCAGGGCCTGCAGCGGCGTGGTCGTCACGTCCCGCTTGTGATGCGGGTTGTTCGGGTTGGCCGGGTCGAAGTTCTGCGTGATCGGGTACGGGAAGCTGCGGCGCGTGAACACGTAGATGCTGCGGCGGTGCCAGTCTTCCTTGTTCTCCGAGACCGTCCAGGCGCGGTTGCCGGCGAAGTCTTGCGACTTGCCCACATCGCCGACCTTCAGCACGGGCGGGAACACCGACGGGCCACCGACCTTGTCCACCAGCAAGCCCGATGCGTACAGCAGCGAGTCACGGATGACCTCGGCTTCCAAGCGCTTGCGGGGGTAGACCGCCAGCAGCTTGTTCTCCGGGTCGGCCTTGGCCACCTCGACGCGCTCGTCGGATGCCTGGCGGTAGGTCGCCGACAGCAGGATCTCGCGGTGCAGCTTCTTGACGCTCCAGCCGTTCTCCACGAAGCGCGACGCCAGGTGGTCCAGCAACTCGGGGTTGGTGGGCTTCTGGCCAGCGCGACCGAAGTCGGCCACGGTCGGCACGATGCCCTTGTCGAAGTACTGGGCCCACACGCGGTTGGCGTACACGCGGGCGGTCAGCGGGTTGCTGTCGCTGCTCAGCCACTGGGCCAGCGCGGTGCGGCGACCCGAGGACTTGTCCGTCGGCGTGATGGCGACCTCACCCTTGCCCCCCCACAGTGCCGGGATGGCCGGGTTCACCGCTTCCAGCGGACGCTCGTGGATGCCACCGAAGCGCACATGCGTGGCCGGCACGTCCTTGTTCGTCAGCTCGAAGGCCGTGGTCAACCAGGTGCTGCCCTTGGCAGGCTTGAGCTTGTCGAACTTCTTGAGCTCGGCCTGCAGCGCCTGGTACTGCTTCCACTTCTCGACGTTGTCGGGGTTGTGGTCGGCGCGGTCTTTCTCCTCGGCGGTGTTGCGCAGGTACTGGACGATTTCGTTGTCGGACGCGACGGCCTGCTTGCGCCAGTTCACCCACTTGTCCAGCGCGGTCCACTCACCCTCAGGCTTGAAGATGGCGGCGCGGCTGTCGTCGAGGTAGCGCTCGTTGTAGTACTTGCGGCCGGCCTCGCGCACCGTGTCCAGGATGGCTTTCTGCTTGGCGCGGATGTCCTTGGTCGCATCCTGGTAAGCAGCCTGGGCCTTGAGGAACTCCTTGTCGTAGTCGCTCTCGGTGCCCTGGGCCAGCGGTGTCTTCTCGTTGAAGGCGGTGTTGGCGAAGAAGGCCTGCAGCTGGAAGTACTCCTTCTGGCTGACGCGGTCCGACTTGTGGTTGTGGCAGCGGGCGCAACCGATGGTGCTGGACAGGAAGGTCTCGCCCACCAGGTCCGTCATGTCGGTTTCGATCTGGTACTTGCGCTGCACCAGGTCGCGCGAGTTGAAGTTGTCCGGGTAGCCGGCCAGGAAGCCAGTGGCGACGCGAGCCTCCTGGCTGTCGGGCCACAGCTCGTCACCCGCGACCTGTTCCTGGATGAAGCGCGAGAAGGGCTTGTCCTGGTTGAAGGCGTTGATGACGTAGTCGCGGTAGCGCCAGTTGTTCGGGCGCGTGTTGTCGTTCTGAAAACCGGTGCTGTCGGCGTAGCGGGCCAGGTCCAGCCAGCGGCGCGCCTGACGCTCGCCGAAGTGGTGGGAGGCCAGCAGGCGGTCCACCAGCTTCTCGTGGGCCTGGGGCGACTTGTCATTGACGAAGGCCTTGATCTCCTCCGGCGTGGGCAGCAGGCCCCAGGCGTCCAGGGTGGCGCGGCGGATGAAGGTGGCGCGGTCCGCTTCCGCCGACGGCTTCAGACCGGCGGCTTCCTGCTGGGCCAGCACGAAGGCGTCAATGGGTGAGCGCACCCACTTGCGGTTTTTGACTTGGGGAAGCTCCGGCGCCTTGACCGCCTGATAGGGGCTCCAGCGCGCGGACGTGGTGCCCGACGTGGCAGATGTGGATTTGGCCGAGGGCTCGGCCGGCTGGGTTTCGGCGGCATGCAATGACACAGCCACGAGACCGACAGCGGCAGAAACAAGCCACTTCTTATTCATTTTCAAGCCCTCCAGATGCGATACGCGAAAAAATCATTTGCTTGCTTTCCTGGGATATATCAAATAACCAAAACCCGGCCCGACACCTCTTGGCAACGGCACTCAAACTGCCTGGACGCATCGGATGCAGGGTCAGGCAAACGCAAATGCTGTGCCAATTCACGCATGGATTCATCGCCACCCAACAAAGATCGCAAGTCATTGATTAAAAAGCTTATTTACCAACATCATGTGCACATGAGATTCACGCATGGAGACCATGAAAGGCGTCCGATCCACGGCGAAGTTGAATCCTCAACACATGGGCTGCTGAAAAATCAACAAGGTGCTTTGCATAAATCAACACAAGGCACTCCAAACCCTTGAATTTCCCCTGAAACCGGCTGGCACAAACCCTGCAATAGATTGGATTCTCAAAAATTCCAGACAGCCATCGACACAGGAGTCATCAAGGTGCCCTTTCAGAAAAAAACACAGGTGGCCATCGCCGCGCTGATCGCGCTGAGCAGCGTCACCGCCCAGGCCCAGTCCAACAGCGAAGTCCAGGCGCTCAAGAACACCGTGGAAGAACTTCGTCGCCAACTCGACGAACTGCGCGGCCTGATCAAGCAAGCCCCCACCAGCCAGGCTGCACCTGCCGCGCCTGCCGAGGGCGAGAGCCAGGAAAGCGTCGATGCACGCACGTCGGCCACCAAGGCAGACATCCAGGGGCTGCGCTCGGACCTGGAGAACTACAAGTACGACCAGTCCCGGCTTCAGGAACGCAACATCCCGAGCGTGACGCGCAACACCAAGATCACGGGCAACATCGTGTTGGGCTACGACAAGCGCACGCCTGGCTTCCAGCCCGGTGACTCACAGACCACCGCCGCATCCGCGACCACCCCAGGTGAGGTCAGAAAGAACGGCTTTCGCGCACCCACGGCCACCCTGAACTTCACCGGCACGCTCTACCGCGACTACGCCGAGGGCAAGAACCTGACCTACAAGTTCGGCCTGGGCGCCAACCCCACCGGCACCAACGCCACCTCGAACTCGCAGGTCAACCTGACCGACGTCTTCATTGCTTACAGCTACGAGCCCAACAGCGGCAACCTGGAAGACCGCAAAGGCGTTGTCCAGTTGGGCCAGCAAGCGGTTCCCTTCGGTCTGGATGCGCCTGCCATCGACCCGGAAGTGCGTGCGGTCATCAACAGCGCTTTGTTCGTGAACGGCCTGGACCTGGGCACACGCCAAATCGGCTTGGTGGCGCAAGGCGACTACGACCCCTACGTCGACTACACCAACAACTACCGCGCGCCCCTGTTCGGCTACGCCGTGGGTTTCTTCAACGGCAATGGTCCCAACAAGAACGACAACAACTCACGCCGCGACTGGATTGCGCGCGCCACCTTCACCCTGCCCGTGGACTACACCAGCTGGCTGCGGCAGCTGCAACTGGGCGCCTCCTACTACAAGCGCCTCCCGACCATCGCCACGGCCAGCACCACGGCGGTCACGGGTGTCTATGGACAGCAGCAGGTCCTTGGCTTCGACGTGAACTGGACGCACCTGCCTTTCTCCATCGCATACGAATGGGCCTACGGCAAAACCGAGATCGCGCCCCAGACCGCCAACCTGCGAGTCAACCCGGACGGCTACAAGCGCGGCGTCGGCCAATACATCAACTTTGGCTACACCTGGGGCGAGCAGTTCCTCAACAGCTCGAAGCAGCAGGGCAAATACGACGACTTCTGGCCGAAGTCTTACCAGGCCTTCCTGCGCCTGGACACCTTTGACCCGAACCGGGTCAGCACCTCCACGCAAGACCGCCAGTTCCGCACGACGCTGGGCCTGAACGTCTTCTTCGCTGAGACAACCCGCTTCCAGATCAACTACTTCAAAGACCGCAACCAGGTGGCCACAGGCGTGCTGGCGGCGAACACCACCACGCTGCCCAAGCGCGCCAACGGGGTGCAAGCCCAGTTCCAAGCCGGTTTCTGACCCACGGTTCAGACCCATCCACACAGGAGTCCCACTCAAAATGAAACGCCGTTCCTTCAACGCCATCCTGACTTCCGGCCTGGCTGCTCCCGCCCTGATCGGCCTGTCTTGCGGCACCGCCCGTGCCCAATCCGCCAAGCCCACCACCATCCGCATCGGCTTCCCAGGTGCAGGCACAGGCGGCCGCCCCCTGCCCTCCACCGGGTTCACGTCCAACGTTGTGTTCGGCGGCGACCTGGAGCAGGAGTTCGCTGCCGACGGCATCAAGATCGAATGGAAGTACTACGTGGGCGCTGGCCCGGCTTTGAACGAGGCCTATGCCAACGGCTTGCTGGACTTCTGCTTTGGCCACGGTGATTTGCCACTGATCGTGGGCCGCTCCACCGGCCTCAAGCACAAGATTTTGCTGTCGTCGAGCCGCGGCGGAGACGTGTTCTTCGTGACCCCTGCCTCGTCGAATGCCAAGTCGGTGGACGACCTCAAGGGCAAGACGCTGTCGGTGCAAAAGGGCACGGCTGGACAGCTCTCGATGTACCGCTTCCTGGCGAAGTACGGCTACAAGGAACCTGAGAAGGAGTTCCGCATCATCAGCCAGATCCGCGACGACCGGGTGGCCTCGCTGGCCACCGGTGACATCGCGGGCGCGATCGAAACGCCGTTCGGCCTGGAGGCGCGCGGTGTGGCCAAACAGCTGGTGTCGCTCTACGACGAAAAGGAAGTCAACCGCCCGGGCTCGGTGTGGGTCAGCGAAGCCTTCGAGCAGAAGCACCCAGACCTGGTGCAGCGCATCGTCAACCGCGTGGTGAAGCGAGCCCACTGGAGCACGCTGGACGCCAACCGCGAGACGCAATACCAGTGGTGGACACGCTCTGGCGTCAACGCCTACATCGACAACAAGCAGGTCTGGGACCGCGTCAAGGACTTGCGCACCCGCCAGAACCCGCTGCTGGACGAGTACTACCTGGCGTCCATCCAGCGCTCCATCGATGAAATCAAGAGCTTCCGCTTGTCTCGCCGTGAGGTGAGCCTGGAAGGCTGGGTCGAGCCCAAGTACCTGAACCACGCGCTGCGCGAGCAGAAGCTGGAGACGTACTGGCCCACCCAGGACGCCAGCGGCAAGTACACCCGCACCTGATTCCCTCGTTCCCAGGAGATTCCCACCATGGCCGTGTCCAGCGACGACATCGCGATCTTTCCGCCAGAGCCCGCAGCAGCGTCTGCGCTGCCGCTCCAACGGCGCTTTCCCCTGCCACAGGCGGCACCGGCTTCGGCCAAGGCCTGGCGGCAACGCATCGCCGACGTCACGGCCTGGCTGGCGACCTCCCTCGGGAACGCGGCCCTGGGCCTGATCCTGCCGGCGCTGTTCTTCGGTCTGTGGTGGACGGCCGCCGACCGTCACTGGATCGCAGAGCAGATCCTGCCCTCGCCGGCCTTCGTGTGGGAATCCTTCGGCATCGTGTGGGACAGCGGCGAGTTGCAGGGCCACATCGGGCACAGCGCCCGGCGTGCCGCCCTGAGCTTGCTGATCGGCGGCGGCTTCGGCCTGCTGCTGGGCTTTGCCTTGGGCCTGTCGGAGCGCGTGAGGGCCTATGTCTTCCCGAGCTTCAACGCCCTGGCCCAGTTGCCCGTGCTGGGCTGGATCCCGCTGTTGATCATCTTCATCGGCATCGATGAGGGGCTGAAGCTGTCGGCGATTTCGATCGCCGTGGTGGTGCCCGTGGCGCTGAGCACGCTCAACGGCATCGCCAACATCCCGGGCGCGCTGCTGGAGGTGGGCCGCGTGTACCAGTTCGGTGCCTGGCAGACCCTGACCCGCATCGTGCTGCCGGCCACCACGCCCGCGCTGTTCACCGGCCTGCGCCAAGGCGTCATGCAGGCCTGGCTGACCACCATCTTCGTGGAGCTGCTGTCTTCCAGCGAGGGCCTGGGCTTCTTCATGTCCTACAGCCGCTCGCTCAGCCAGATCGACATGGTCATCGTCTCGATGCTGGCCATCGGGGTGCTGGGCATCGTGATCGAGCTGGCCCTGCGCCTGATCGAGTCCCGCCTGCAAGGCTGGCGCCGCAACGCTTTCTGATCGCCCTCACGACCGCACAGACCATGCCCCACACCACCCACCGCCCCCCCCGCTTCGACTGGCGCCCTTGGCGAGGATGGGTGCTGCCCACCACCTTCATCGCCCTGTGGTTCACCGCCACCCAGCTGCACTGGGTCAACACCCGCCTGATCGTGCCGCCGCAAGGCGTGGTGGTCACTGCCATCCACGAACTGCAGCAGGCCTCGTTCTACGCAGGCATGGCGCAGAGCCTGTGGCGCGACCTGTCGGGCTTCGCCATCGGCGCGCTGACCGGCGTGGCCGTGGGCACGCTCATCGGCGTGTCCAGGCTGGCCGACAAGCTCATCGGACCGACCTTCCACACCCTGCGCCAGATCTCGCTGTTCGCCTGGCTGCCACTGCTGTCGGCCATCCTGGGCACGGGCGATGCGGCCAAGGTCATCTTCATCGCGTTCTCGGCGTTTTACCCGGTCGTGCTGGGCACGATCGAAGGCGTCAAGGGCGTGACGCAGGCACATGCCGAGGTGGCGCGGGTCTACCGCTTCACGCCGTGGCAAACGCTGCGCCGTCTGGTCTGGCCAGCAGCCGCGCCGCAAATCCTGGGCGGGCTGCGGCTGGGCCTGATCTACGCCTGGCTGGCCACCATCGGCGCAGAGTTCCTGCTGGTCAACGACGGTCACGGCATCGGCAACATCGTCTTCAAGGGCCGCAGTGCTTTCAACGTCGAGCTCATCCTCTTCGGCCTGCTGGCCATCGGCACCGTCGGCGTGCTGTTCAACCGCCTGGCCAACCTGGCCGAAGCCCGCTTGCTGCACTGGCGTGCACCACAACGCCGCTGAGCTGGCCTCTTTTCTGTCACGCACCGTTTTTCACCAGGAGCCTCTCATGTCTCACGCAGGCACCATCGACATCCAACAACTCCACAAGCAGTACGAGGTCAAGGGCGAGCCCTTGAAGGTGCTGCAAGACATCAACCTCTCGATCCGGCCGGGCGAGTTCATCAGCATCGTCGGCGCCAGCGGCTGCGGCAAGTCCACCTTGCTGCGCTTGCTGATCGGGCTGGATTCGGGTTACAGCGGCAAGCTGCTGCTTGACGGCAAGCCCATCCAGGGCACCAGCCTGGAGCGCGGCATCGTCTTCCAGGAGCACCGCCTCTTCCCCTGGCTGAACGTCGAGCAGAACGTCGCGCTCGGCCTGCTGAACGCGCCTGGCACGCCCTCCGAGAAGGACCGCAGCGTCAAGGAGCACATCGCGCTCGTGGGCCTCAAGGGCTTCGAGACGGCCTACCCCTACCAGCTCTCGGGCGGCATGTCGCAACGCGTCGCCATCGCACGTGCCCTGGTCAATCGACCCGAGGTGCTGCTGCTCGACGAGCCCTTCGGCGCCCTCGACGCCTTGACCCGCACCCGCCTGCAGCAGGAACTGCAGCGCATCTGGCAGGCCGAGGGCATCACCGCCATCCTGGTGACCCACGACGTGGAAGAAGCCGTTTACCTGGGCGACCGCATCGTGGTGATGGAGCCCCGCCCTGGCCGCATCAAGCGCATCGTCGATGTGCCCCTGGCCCGCCCGCGCGACCGCGCCAGCGCCGAGTTCGTTGCCATCAAGGACGACGTGCTCAGCGAGTTCAACCACGAAATCAACCACGCCACGGTGGCGGAACGGCTGGAGCGCTCCAGCGACCCGCTGGCCGCTTGAGGCTCATTTGCACGCTCTGACGCTGTCACTTCTTTCGCTGTCATCACTTCGCTGTCCTTTTCTTCTCCGACACCATGCAACGTTTCCAACACACCGCCATCGCCCTGCTGTCCACCGCCGTGCTGAGCCTGCCCGCCATGGCGCAGAACGCGCCTGCTGCCGCCGCCACAGCGGCCTCGGCCAGCGCCTATGTGGCACCGCCCTGGACCTACAAGACCCAGCAACTCAGCCGCAACGACGTGGACAAGCTGCTGGGCAACCCCAAGAAGCTGCTGATCATCGACGTGCGCCGCCCGGACGAACTCACCAAGAACGGCAGCTTCCCTGTCTACCTCAGCGTGCAGATCAAGGACCTGCCCGAGGCGCTGGCGTACATCCCCAAGGACCGCGTGATCCTGACCGTCTCCAACCGCGCCCACCGCGCCGGCGCTGCCGGTGACCTGCTGAGCAGCAAGGGCTACAAGGTGGCCGGCGCCGTCGGTTCGCTGGACTACGCCGAAGCCGGGGGCAGCATTGCCAAGATCACGCCGCCGCCTGCACCGGCCACTTCGGCAACCACCCCGGCAGCCACCCTGGCGGCCACGGTTCCCGCTGCCGGCCCCGCCGCCTCGCGATGAGCCGCAGCGCCCTGTCCGGTGACGCGCTCACCCACCGGGTGCGCGTCTGGGATGCCCCCCTGCGGGCCTTCCACTGGTTGCTGCTGGCCGCCGTGGCTGCGGCCATCGCCACCGGCCTGCTGGGCGGTGAATGGATGGTCTGGCACGGCCGCGCTGGCGTCGCCATCGTGGGCCTGATCGCCTTCCGCCTGGCCTGGGGGGTTCTGGGATCGGAGACGGCGCGCTTCGCGCAGTTCCTGCCCGGCCCTGGTGCCCTGTGGGCCTACCTGAAAGGCCGGTGGCAAGGCATCGGACACAACCCGCTGGGGGCCTTGTCCG
>CAIQIL010000163.1 GCA_903871865.1 uncultured Burkholderiales bacterium | reverse complement strand
TGCAAATCGAGCCAAAGCTGCGGGCCGCCCACACGCTGAGGCACCACCCTGCCCTGCGCAGACCAGCGCACGGCGGGCAGGCTGGCGAGGTCGAGGCCAGGCATCAAGCCAGCCGCCACACGCGGCAAGGCGGCAACGGGCAACTCGCCACTCAAGGTGGCGCCCTCCTCGATGAAGGCCTGGATGTCGAGCTTTTCAGGGACAAAACTGCGCGTTTTCATGCCGCCAGTGTAGTGGGCGTGGCGTGCGCGCCCCATCCACCGGTGCCGCAGGCGCAGCATCGCGCCCCCAGAACGCGGAGACAATGCGGCATGCGCGACACCCGCCAGACCTCCGACCACCCCCTCCTTCATCCGCACCCGCTTCCTGGCGAAGCGACCTCGCCGGAGCCAATGCCATGGCCAGTGCCCACGCTGGTGCTGGCCTCGACATCGGCCTACCGCCGCGAGTTGCTGGGCCGGCTGGGCTTGCCGTTCACGGCCGTCGCGCCCCAAACCGACGAGTCGCCGTTGCCCGCCGAAGCCCCCAGCGATCTGGCCTTGCGGCTGGCGCGGGCCAAAGCCCGGGCGGTTGCGCAGGCCATGGCACAAGCTGGGTCTGTGAGCAACCAGCCAGGCAACACCGACGATGCCTGGGTCATCGGCTCGGACCAGGTGGCCGACCTGGACGGCACGCCACTGGGCAAGCCAGGCACGCACGACCGTGCCGTGGCGCAGCTGCGCGCCATGCGTGGCCGCACCGTGCACTTCCACACCGCCGTCTGCGTGCTGCGACCGCGCACGGGCTTCGATGTGTGCGAACTGGACAGCGTGGCCGTGACCTTCCGCGACCTCAGCGACGAAGACATCGAGACCTACCTGCGGCTGGAGCAGCCGTACGACTGCGCTGGCAGCGCGAAATGCGAAGGCCTGGGCATCGGCCTGCTGGCGCGCATCGCATCCGATGACCCGACCTCGCTGATCGGCCTGCCCCTCATCCTCACGACGCGGCTGCTGCGCGAGGCCGGGCTGGACGTGCTGGCGACGCTCAGGGCGGTGCCGCGCTGAACCCGCATGCCCGACCGACCAGGTCACTCTGATCGAACCGATCACCCCGATCGATTGCACCCCGAACACCCCCGCACCATGCCCGACCACACCCCTGAGCCCACAGCCTCCGCACGCCCGGGCCGCCTGCTGCTCATCCCCAACACGCTGGACCTGGGTTGCATCGCGCCCGACGCCACACCTCCCGACCTGCGCGACGTGCTGCCCCTGGGGGCGATCCGCGCCGCCGCCCGGCTGACCCACTGGGTGGCCGAGAACGCCAAAAGCACGCGGGCCTTCCTCAAGCGGGTGGGCGAGGTCGAAGCCCTGGCCGCCCCGCTGCAAGCCATGCACATCGCCGAATTGCCCAGGCCGACCAAGGGCGGGGCCAAAGCTGGGGCCAAGGGGGACGGCCAGCCAGACGCTGCGGCCACGGCGCGCGCGCTGGCGACGCTGCTGGCACCGGCCGTGCAGGGCCATGACATCGGGCTGATGTCGGAGGCCGGCCTGCCGGGCGTGGCCGATCCGGGCGCGGCCGTGGTGCGCGCTGCCCACCAACTGGGCCTGCAGGTGGTGCCGATTTCGGGACCGAGCTCGCTGGTGCTGGCGCTGGCGGCCAGCGGCTTGCAGGGCCAGAGCTTCGCCTTCGTCGGCTACCTGCCGGTGGATGGCAGCCAGCGGGCGCAGCGCATCCGCGAGCTGGAGATGGCCTCGCGCAAGGCGCAGCAGACGCAATTGGTGATCGAGACGCCCTACCGCAACCCCGCGCTGTGGCAGGCCCTGCTGGCCCACCTGCAGCCGCAGACCTGGTTGAGCGTGAGCTGCGGCCTGACGCTGGACGGCGGTTTCAGCCACACCGACACCGTCGCGCACTGGCGCAGCCGCCCCCTGGATTTGCCCACCGATGTGCCTGCCGTGTTTTCCTGGCTGGCCGCCTGAGGGATGCGTCTGTGCTGCCCCTGGACTGGAAGCATGTGAATGACACCACTTCTTGACACAATCACGGCATGCACACACGCATGCCCATGTCCCTGACCCCACCCACCACACATCCATGACCGCCCACCACGCCGTGCCCGCCGCGGCACACCATCCCGAACCGAGCGAGCTGGCCCTGCGCCTGGGCTACGCCGGGCTGATCCCCTTCGTTGCCGGTGCGCTGTTCGTGTGGCTGCTGGTCGGACGCATCGACGACGAGCCTTTTGCCTTCGTCGTGCGCGCCCTGGCCAGCTATGGCGCGCTGATCGTCGCCTTCCTGGGTGGCATGCGCTGGGGCCTGGTCATGGGCAGCTCCGAAGCCGGTGCGCTCTCGCCAGGCTACCAGCGCCGCGCCCTGTGGACGGGCATCGCGTTTTCGCTGGCCGCCTGGCTGGCCTTGCAAATGCCGCCACATGCGGGCCTGGTGGTGATGGGCGCCCTGCTCATCGCCTGCTACCTGCTGGACCGCAAGCACTACCTGGAGCTGGGCGTGTCGGGCTGGCTGACGCTGCGCTTTCGCCTGACGGTGGTGGCCAGCCTGAGCTGCTTCCTGGCCGCGGCCCAAATCTGAGCGCACTGCGCTGAGCCCCACACGACCTTCCCTGCCGAAAAGCACCGCATGATCGAATTCCGCGTCGAGGTGGCCGATGTCCACAGCCACCGTTTCCTGGTCACGATGCGGGTGGCCAAGCCCGCGGCCTACCAGCGCCTGCGCCTGCCGGCGTGGATCCCTGGCAGCTACCTGATCCGGGAGTTTGTCCGCCACCTGTCGCCGCTGAGCGCCGAACAAGGCGGGCGCGCCCTCCCGGTGATGCAGATGGACAAGGCCACCTGGGAGATCGCCACGGAAGGCCGTGGCGCGCTCACGGTCCGATATGAGGTCTATGCCTTCGACACCTCGGGGCGCGCGGCCTTCCTGGACGCGCAACGCGG
>CAIQIL010000162.1 GCA_903871865.1 uncultured Burkholderiales bacterium | reverse complement strand
GATGTTCTGGCCGATCTTCTGGCGGTCGGCCGCCTCCAGCCAGGGCTTGAGCTTGGCCAGCACCTCGTCGAGCGGCAATTGCTGCGGCGCGTCCGGGCCTTCGTGGCGCAGCGGGATGTAGCAGGCATGGCCCACCTTGTCGCTGAACGACAGCCCGACAACGCGCGCCTTCATGGGCTCCAGCGAATCGGTTTCGGTGTCGAAGGCCACCAGCTTGGCCGCGTAGATGCGGGCGCGCCAGGCATCGAACACGGGCCAGGTGAGGACCGTGTCGTAGCGCGTGTCCACCTGCACGCCTTGGGGCGCGGCCGGGGCATCGGCTGTGGCGCCATCGGCATCGGCTGAAGCATCGGCAGCAACGCCGAACAGGTCACCCGTGTCGGTGTCGCTCTTGGGCTTGGCTTTGGTGGCTTTGCTCGATTTGGCCGATGTGGCCACGGCGGTCGCACCGCTGCCGGCTGCATCGCCGCGCAACAAGCGCTCGACCTCGGCCTTGGCACTGCGGAAACCGAAGCGCGTGTAGAAATCCAGCAAACCGGGCAGGTCCGGCGCCTTGAGCGCCAAGGCGTCCAGCGAGGGCCAGGCGGGCACGTGGCCGTCGAGGTCGCAGTCCAGCTTGACGGTGATGAGGCGGCGGCCTTGCGGCAACCAGTCCAGGGCCTTGCGCAGGTTCTCGCCCGTTGCGCCCTTGAACGCATCGGCGGCGGCCATGATGGCGGCCAGCGAGCCGTGCTCCTGCAACCACTTCACGGCCGTCTTGGGGCCGACTTTCTCGACGCCCGGCACGTTGTCCACCGTGTCACCGATCAGGGTGAGGTAGTCGATGATCTGCTCGGGCGGCACGCCGAACTTGGCCACCACGCCGGGGATGTCCAGCACCTCGGGCGGCTTGGCCATGGTGTTGATCAGCGAGACGTGGGGATTGACCAGTTGGGCCAGGTCCTTGTCGCCGGTGGAGATGACCACCCGGTGCCCCGATTCGGCCGCCACGCGGGCCAGGGTGCCGATGGCGTCGTCGGCTTCGATGCCGGGCACCTCCAGCACGGGCCAGCCCAGCAGCTTGACGACCTCGTGGATGGGCTCGATCTGCGCGCGCAGGTCGTCCGGCATCGGCGGGCGGTGGGCCTTGTACTCGGGGTACCACGCGTCGCGGAAGGTCGGGCCTTTGGCATCGAACACGCAGACGGCGTGCTCGGCCTCGATGTGCTCGCGCAGCCAGCCCATCATGTTCACCACGCCGTGGATGGCGCCGGTGGCCACGCCGCCGGGCCCGCGCAGGTCGGGCATGGCATGGAAGGCGCGGTAGAGGTAGCTGGAGCCGTCCACCAGCACCAGGGTGGGGCGGCTTTCAGGGGCGTTCGGGGAGGCTGGGGCGCCTTGGGGGATGTCCGGGGCAGTCATGCCCCGGATTGTGACCGTGGTTTGAGCGCCTGCTGCGCCCAGGTCAGACCGAGATCAGAACTCGGCCATGCCGCCCACGGACAGCAGGTACTGGCTGTTGTGGCCCTTGAAGAAAGCGTCCACGGTGGAGATCAGCTTGATGTCGCGCGTCAGGCGGACCGCCAGGCCGGCGCCGAGGGCAGGCGCCGTGTTGTGCTGCTTGATGCGCACCATGCTGTTGTTGAGCAGCAGGCGGTCGTTGGTCTGCTCCAACGCGCCCCAACCAAAGCGGATCTGGTTGGTGAAGTCCTGGATCAGCTCGACTTCCCAGTTGATGTTGAGAGCGAACGCGCGAACGCTGCGCTCTTCCGAGGCGTAACCCATGGCCTGGGCGGCCGTGTTGGCGTTGGAACGCGTGGTCTTGCCGAACATGAAGTAGTTCACTTCGGCGGCCAGGCCGGGCGTCAGGCGCTTGCCGGCAAAGACCTTGCCCGAGAAGGTGGACCGGTCACAGGTGGCATCGCACTGCCAGTTGTTGATGCCAAAGCCTGCGGTGCCACCGATGTAGGCGCCCAGGGGCGCGTCGGCCGGCTGCAGGACTTGGGCTTGGGCCGAGGCGCTGACCGACATCAGCAAGGCGGCCGCCACGGAGGCCAGGGAGAGGGGCGAGCGAGTGACAGGCGCGTTCATGATGACAGGGGCTTCCTCGGTATCGGTTGGGTGGGTGTGTCTCTGCGGTGGTCCGCTGATGACAGAATCCGGGTGAGTCTGCCACAGCGACTCCTACAATCCTGTGCTTGCCGGAGGCCCGATCCTGAGGGTTTACGCCAAGGGAAGGGACATTGGGAGCGCCCGCACCTTCCTTTGGGGGAAGGGTTCACGCACCCCGCCCGCCCACTGTCAGAAATTACCCCTGCGCAACCTGCCCGACACCGTCCCATGGCCGTTTTCACCGAAGTCACCCCCGCCGAAGCCGGCGCGCTGCTGTCCACCCTGGGTCTGGGTGCGCTGCAAGGCCTGCAAGGCATCCACTCCGGCATCGAGAACACCAACTACTTCGTCCACACCGACCGGGGCGACCATGTGCTGACCCTGTTCGAGCGCCTGAGCGCCGAGCAGTTGCCCTTTTACCTGAACCTGATGCAGCACCTGGCCGCGCGTGGCATCCCCGTGCCGGCGCCGCAGGCCAATGCGCAAGGCGAAATCCTGCTCAGCCTCAAAGGCAAGCCGGCCGCGGTGGTGACGCGCCTGAAGGGCCGCAACCAGATGGCGCCGCAGGCGGCCGATTGCGCCCAGGTGGGTGCCATGCTGGCGCGCATGCACCTGGCCGGCCAGGACTACCCGGCCCAGCAGCCCAACCTGCGCGGCCTGAACTGGTGGGTCGAGACCGTGCCCGTGGTCAAGCCCTTCCTGAGCCCGGCCCAGGCCGAGCTGATCGACACCGAACTGGCCTTCCAGCAAGACCTGGCCGCATCGGCGGCTTACCAGGCCCTGCCCCAAGGCCCCATCCACGCCGACCTGTTCCGCGACAACGTCATGTTCGACGGCCCCACCCTGTCGGGCTTCTTCGATTTCTACTTCGCCGGCTGCGACACCTTCGTCTTCGACATCGCCGTGTGCCTCAACGACTGGTGCATCGACCTGGCCACCGGCGCACTCGACACCGAGCGCGCCCAGGCTTTCGTCGCCGCCTACGACGCCGTGCGCCCCTTGACCGACACCGAGCTGCAATTGCTGCCGTCCCTGCTGCGCTCGGCGGCCATGCGCTTTTGGCTGTCGCGCCTGTGGGACTTCCACCTGCCCCGCGACGCCGCCATGCTCCAACCCCACGACCCCGCCCATTTCGAGCGCGTGCTGAGCCTGCGCCGCCAGCAGCCCTGGGCCTACCGGCGCGCACAGCGTTCGCAAGGCCAAGCTTCCAACCAAGGCACATCGGCATGAAACTGCGCATCGTGCCCGCCTCCAGCGGCCTGAACTGGATGCGCCAGGGCCTGCAGGTCCTGCGCCGCCAGCCGATGAACTTCATGGGCCTGGTGGGCATGCTGATCGGCGCGGCCCTGCTGCTGGCCACGCTGCCCTTGCTGGGGCCGCTGCTCGTGGTGGGCGTCATGCCCGTCGTGTGGATGGGCTTCATGCTGGCCACGCGGCGCACGATCCTGGGCGAGCGGGTCACGCCCGGCGTGCTGATCGAGGCCGTGCGTGCGCCCGACACCCCGCGCAAGACCTTCCTGCAGCTCGGCGGCGCCTACATCGCGGCCGTGCAACTGATGATGCTGCTGGCATCTGCCGTGGGGCCTGGCGCCGAAGCCGTGGCCGACGCCATGGCCGCCATGCAGGACAGCGCCGAGATGGTGGTCAGCCCCGTGGTGCTGGAAGACATGCTCTGGCGCATGGCGCTGCTGATGCCGGTGTCGCTGGTGTTCTGGCACACCCCGGCCCTGGTGCTGTGGGCGCGCATGCCTGTGGGCAAGGCGCTGTTCTTCAGCGCCGTGGCCACCTGGCGCAACCTGGGTGCCTTCGTCATTTACGGCCTGTGCTGGCTGGGCGCGTTGTTCACGCTGGGCCTGCTGGACCGCCTGCTGCTGAGCGCCATCCCCGTGCCTGTGCTGGCCAATGCCCTGGCCTTCGCCGGTGCGCTGGGCCTGGCGGGCGCCT
>CAIQIL010000161.1 GCA_903871865.1 uncultured Burkholderiales bacterium | reverse complement strand
TGAGGGGCAGGCGGGGCTTGAAATCCCCCGCCCCGGCCCACAATTGCGCCCCAGTCGCATTGAACAGGCCGAACAGGCCGCGCCACCTTGCCCATCCTCATCGTCGCCCTCCTCTCCCTGCTGCTGGTGGCCTGGTTCATCGGCCAGCCGCGCTGGGTGGCCTGGCGGCGCGGGCAGGCCCAGGCCGACGCCTTCCCACCCGAGTGGCGGCGCATCCTGCGTCGGCGCGTGCCCGGCGTGGCCCTGCTGCCCGCCGACCTGCAGCTGCAGCTCAAGAAGCACATCCAGGTCTTCCTCGCCGAAAAGGCCTTCATCGGCTGCAAAGGCCAGGCCATCACCGACGAGGTCCGCGTCACCATCGCCGCGCAAGCCTGCCTGCTGCTGCTGAACCGCCCGGGCGACTACTACCCCGCGCTGCGGCAAATCCTCGTCTACCCGAGCGCCTTCCTCGTCGCCCACGAGCAGGTGGACGGCGCGGGCGTGGTGCAGTCGCGGCGCGACCTGCGCTCGGGCGAATCGTGGAGCCAGGGCCAGGTCATCCTCGCCTGGGACGACACCGTGCGCGGCGCGGCCGACCCGCACGATGGCTGGAACGTGGTCATCCACGAGTTCGCGCACCAGCTGGACTCGCAAACCGGCCTGACCAACGGTGCCCCCGATCTGGGCCCGGCCGAGCGCTACGCGGCCTGGTCGGCGGTGATGCAGTCGGCCTATGACGCACTCTGCGCGGCGGTCGATGCCATGGACGCGGGCGGCCCCGCCCCCTTCATCGACCCCTATGGCGCCACCGATCCGGCAGAGTTTTTCGCCGTCGTCACCGAGGTGTTTTTCGAGCGACCGCGGGCGCTGTCGGTCGAACACCCGGCGCTGTACCGGGAACTGAGCCGCTTCTACCGGCTGCACCCGGCGAGCTGGTGACCGGCCATCACCCCGTCAAACGGAAGCGTTCGATCACCGCCATGAGCGTCTGTGCCTGCTGGCGCAGCGAGGCCGCGGCCGCCGAGGACTCCTCGACCAGGGCGGCGTTTTCCTGGGTCCAGGCGTCGAGCTCCTGGATGGCCTCGGCGATGCGCGAAATCTCCTCGGACTGCACGCCGATGCGCTCGCTCATGCCCGACATCTTGTCGGCCACCTGATCGACCGAGCTGAGCACGTCCTGCATCTCGGCGCGTGCGGCCTGCACCAGCGTGCTGCCCTGCGTGACCTGCTGGGTGGAGGTGCGGATGACCTGGGAGATCTCGCGGGCCGCTTCGGCCGAGGTCTGCGCCAGTTGCCGCACCTCGGCGGCCACCACGGCAAAGCCCTTGCCCTGTTCGCCAGCGCGCGCGGCCTCGACCGCGGCATTGAGCGCCAGCAGGTTGGTCTGGAAGGCCACCTGGTCGATCAGGCCCACGGCCTGCGCGATCTGGCGCGAACCGCCTTCGATCTCGCCCATGTGGGTGACGACCTCGTGGACGATCTGGTCGCCCTGGCGGGCCGAGCTCAGCGTCTGCGAACCCAGGCGCGAAACCTCCAGGGACTCGGTGCGCGAGGCCTGCACGATGGTGGCCAGCTCCTGCATGCCCGAGGCGGTGCGCTGCAGCTCGGCCGCGGCCCGCTCGGTGCGGCTGGAGAGGTCGAGGCTGCCATGCGCCACCTCGCTGCTGGCCGCCAGGATGGCGTCGCCCGCCGTTTTCACGCGGGCCACGATGTCGCGCAGATTGGCCTGCATGCTGGCCAGGGAACGCATCAGGGCCGCGACCTCGTCCGAACCCTGGACCTCGATGCGCTGCGACAGGTCGCCCGCCGCGATGCCATCGGCCAGCGCCACGGCATGCCCGATCGGCCGGGTGATGGACAGCGCCGTCCACCACGTGGTGGGCACGAACACCAGCAAAGTCGCCCCCGCCACACCCAGGATCACCCACAACAGGGTGTCGGCCATGTCACCGACCTGCTGAGCGCGTTCGGTGGCATCGTCTTGCAAACCCTTGGCCAGGGCCTCGACCAGCGGGTCGGCCTTGCGCATGACCTCTTTGGCCGGTGCCATCAGCTGGTTGGCCTCGGTCGAGGTGACGATCTGGCCATTGATGCTGCGCTGCAGGACCTCGCCGCCGCGCGCTTCGTAGTCCTGGAGCAAGGCCAGGATGCGCGCGCCCTCGCCTGCGTGCTTCGTGGCGCCGAGGCCGCTCAGGATGTCGCGCGCGCCCTGCATGGCCGAGCGCCACTTGAGCTGGTAGGACTTGGCCGCATCGACCTCGTCGATGCTGAGCAGCACGTCTTTTTCGTAGCGGCGGATGTTGCCCAGGTGCTGGCGCAACTGCACGAGCTGGCCTTGTTGGGTGAATTCGTGATCGCGGAAATCGGCGAACTGCTGGGTGAGGTGGCGCAGGCTGTAGGCGCTGACCGCGCCCACCACCGCCAGGGCCAGCACCACGAGGGTGCCAAGCACGCCCAGGCGGGCACGCAAAGACAAGGATGGCGCAGACGGCATCGGATTGGTTTCTTCCCTGCCTGACGGCAAGCCTCGGCGCAGTCCATGCCCCCTCAGGGTGGCCCTGGCCTCCTCGGGTGCATCGCGCCGCACGCACCGAGGGGCTGTCGGCCACACGGGCGCCGAACCGCACGAGTGGAAACAAGCGTTGTGACATCGGCGTGACACCGCGACGCGCGGCCGCACGCCATGGCGGCGGCCGTGTCAAACCTCACGCAAGTTCGCGCTGCGCCGCGTGGCGCTGGGTGGCGCTAGATCGCGCCCAGCCGTGCAGCCTCAGCCCGCCTGGCAGACCGGCGTGCGCGAGGGGGGCCAGGCCGCCTCGGTGGCTGGCGCGTTCGCGCGCACCCCGCGGCGGACCGCCACCAGCTGGGCCGCGATGGCCACGGCGATTTCAGGCGGCGTGCGGCTGCCAATCGGCAGGCCGATGGGCCCGTGGAGGCGGTCCACCTCGGCCGTGCTCAGCTCGAAGTGCTCGCACAGCCGGGCACGCCGACTTTCGTTGTTGGCCACCGAGCCCAGGGCACCCACGTAGTACGCGGGAGAGCGCAAAGCCTCGATCAGCGCCAGGTCGTCGAGCTTGGGGTCGTGGGTGAGCGCCACCACCGCGGTGTGCGGGTCCGGTCGCATGGCCAGCACCACGTCGTCGGGCATGCCAGGCAGCCACGGCGCGTCGGGCACGTCCCACTCGGTGTGGTACTCCGGGCGCGGGTCGCACACGCTCACGGCGAAGCCCAGCGATTGCGCGATGGGCACCAGGAAGCGCGCGGTCTGCGCCGCCCCGATGACGAGCAAACGCCAGCGCGGCCCGTGCGTGGTGCACAGCACCTCGCCATCCCACTGCACCTCCGGCCCGGCATCGGCGTCCATGACGGTGACCGAGCCGTCGCGCAGGTCCACGCGCCGGCGCATGAGCCGCCCCGCCTGGATGCCTTGCGCCAGTTGCTGCAAGGACGCCAGGTCGGGTTCGGGCTCCACCACCAGCGCCAGGGTGCCGCCACAGGGCAGGCCGTAGCGGCGGGCGGCTTCGCGCGTGCCGCCGTAGGTCACCAGGGTGGGCGCTGCACCGGTGGCACGCAAGGCCCCCGAACGCATGCGCTCGATGAGGTCGTCCTCGATGCACCCGCCCGAGACCGAGCCCTGCACGCGTCCGTCATCGCACAAGGCCAGCCAGGCCCCGGGCTGGCGCGGCGCCGAGCCCCAGGTCTGGGCGACGGTCACCAGCGCAAAGCGGTGGCCTTGCGCGTGCCAGCGCGCCATGGCGTCCAGCACCTGTTGGTCGAGGCTTTCCATGGGCGTTGACCTCGCGGTTCAAGGCATGCGCGATGCGGCGAGCTTGATGGCCGCGCGGATGCGGCCATAGGTGCCGCAGCGGCAGACGTTGTCGATGGCGTCGATGTCGGCGTCGGTCGGGGTCTTGGTGCGGTTGAGCAAGGCCACGGCCGCCATGATCTGGCCCGGCTGGCAGTAGCCGCACTGGGCCACGTCCAGGTCCAGCCAGGCCTGTTGCACCGGGTGCAGCGTGCCGTCGGCGGCCAGGCCTTCGATGGTGGTGATGTTCTTGCCATTCACGGCCGACACCGGGGTCGAGCACGGCGTGAAAGCCTTGCCGTTGACGTTGCAGGTGCAGGCCTTGCACACGTTGATGCCGCAACCGTACTTGGGACCGGTGACGCCGAGCTTGTCACGCAGCACCCACAGCAGGGCCATGTCGTTGGGGGCGTCCACCGAGACGGGCTTGCCGTTGACGCTGAAATTCTGGATGGTCATGGGTCGATCTCCTCAGGCGGGCAGGGGCAACATCAGGCGGGTGGGCAGCTTGCCCGGCGGGAAGGGCGTGAAGTCCACCGGGAAGAACAGCGGGAATTTGCGCGGTTTGATCCCCGTGGCGCGGCCAAAAGCGTTCGCTATCGCGGCGCTCGACGCCGACAGACCGACCTCGCCCAGGCCACCGATGGCCTCGCCGTTGGGCGGCATGATGATGACCTTGACGTCCTTCGGGTAGTGGCGGTTGCGGCTGAAGTGGTACTGCGAGAAGCTGCCTTCCAGCGGCAGGCCGTTTTGCACGTGCAGGCCAGAACTCAGCACGATGGAGATGGATTCGGCCAGCGCGCCCTGGACCTGGGCGTCGATGCCGCTGAGGTTGATGGGCTTGCCCACATCGATGGCGATGACGGCCTTGGTGACCAGCGCCGGGCCCGTGCCTGCGATGGCCGGGCGGGCGTCGATCTCCACCAGGCAGGCGGTGTAGGAGCGCGTCTCCTGGTGCACCGCGATGCCTTGCGCGAAGCCGGGTGACATGGTCTTGCCCCACTGCCCGGTGGCGGCCACGGCCTTCAGGCAGGCGATGGCGCGCGGCGAGCGCAGGAACTCGAGCCGGAAGGCCACGGGATCCTTGCCCAGCGCCTTGGCCAGCTCGTCCACCATGATCTCCTCGCACAGCCGCGTCGGCTGGATGTGCACCGAGCGGTAGGAGGCCGTGTTCATGATGATCGGCGCCGGCAGCAGCAGCTTGTTGCTCACGCCGAAGTTGTAGGGCGAAGACACCATGGTCTTGAAGAGGAACTCTTCCACGCCCAGGTTGCCCGGGGTCTGCTGGAAGACGGAGGGCATGGCGCCGGCCGCTGCCGTGACCAGGTCGCCGAAACCGTGTCGGCCATCCAGGCGGGGGCTGGCGATGCGGTGGTCGTACAGCGCGACCTGGCCCAGTGCCGTGGTGGCGCGCACCCGGTGGTACTGCGGCGGACGCATGCGGCCATGGCGCATGTCGTCGGCACGGTGGT
>CAIQIL010000160.1 GCA_903871865.1 uncultured Burkholderiales bacterium | reverse complement strand
GACATCGGCCACATCCCGGTGAGCAACCTCTACGAAGTCTTCGTGCTGTTCTCCTGGCTGACCACGGCCTTCTGGCTGTACTACGAAGACCGCTTCGAAAAGATGGGCCAGTCGCTGGGCGCGCTGGGCGCCTTCGTGATGCTGGTGGTGAGTGCCGCCGTGGGCTTCCTGCTGTGGTACGCCGTGGTGCGTGGCGCCAGCGAAATCCAGCCGCTCGTGCCCGCCCTGCAGAGCTGGTGGATGAAGCTGCACGTGCCGGCCAATTTCATTGGCTATGGCACCTTCGCGATGTCGGCCATGGTGGCGTTTGCCTACCTGATCAAGCTGCGCGCCGGTGAAACGCAGTGGTGGAAGCTGGCGCCGCTGTGGGGGGTGGGCGTGGTGCTGTGCTTCGAGCCCATCGTGTTCCGCAGCAAGCCGGGCGCCGAGCAGATGGTGGGTACGTACTGGGCCATTTACTTCGGCGTGGCGTCGCTGATCGTCGCGGGCATCGTGGCGGCGCGGCGCAAGATCGCGGCCCAGTTGCCCGACTTCGAGGTGCTGGACGACGTGATGTACAAGGCCATTGCCGTGGGCTTTGCGTTCTTCACCATCGCCACCGTGCTGGGCGCCCTGTGGGCTGCCGAGGCCTGGGGCGGCTACTGGAGCTGGGACCCGAAGGAGACCTGGGCCCTGATCGTCTGGCTGAACTACGCGGCCTGGCTGCACATGCGCCTCATGAAGGGCCTGCGCGGCGAGTTCGCGGCCTGGTGGGCCCTGGGCGGCCTGCTGGTGACGTCGTTTGCCTTCCTGGGCGTCAACATGTTCCTGTCGGGGCTGCACTCGTACGGGCAGTTGTGATCCTGCCGTGAGCAGGGCATGGGAAGGGCATGAGAAGGGCGGTCCTCACCGCCCTTTTTCCGTTCAAGAAGGCGGCTGCATGGCCGATAACCGACTCAGGAATGTTTTGTCGGGTCCAAGCCATGCGCTACGTCGTTCGTGACACCAAGGGAAGCATCGTCAGTCTGCACCGCGAGGCGGTGCCGGGCGGCGACCTGCTGCCGCTGAGCCATCCCGATGTGCAGGCTTTCCTGACCGGCACGGACGGCAAATCGTTCGCGGCCATGGACGCTGATCTGGTCCGGGTGCTGGAGGATTTGATCGACGTGCTGCTGCGGCGCAATGTGTTCCGCATCACCGACCTGCCGCTGGAAGCGCAGGTCAAGCTGTTCGAGCGCAAGCATTTCCGCGACAACCTGCAGTCCCACGCGCTGAACCTGTACGCAGGGCAGCAGGCGCAGAGTTCGGTCAGTGCGAACGACGCACCGGCCACCGGCGCCATGTCCGACCTGGTGCCCTTCGACTGGGCCAGCAGCGACTTCAAGGTCTGAGCGCCACCAGAGCGCCACTTGAACGACACCTGAAGTTCAAAACACCCGGTGCGTCAAGGCCGGCAGCTGGGTGCGCACCTGCGTCTGGCGCGTCTGGCTGAGCTCGGCCAGCACGACGCCCTGGCCATCTTCCTGGCGGCAGGCCAGCACCTCGCCCCAAGGGCCCACGGCCAGGGAGTGGCCGAAGGTGCGGCGACCGTTTTCATGCAAACCGCCTTGCGCGGGCGCCAGCACGTGGCAGAGGTTTTCCACGGCGCGGGCGCGCAGCAGCAACTCCCAGTGGGCTCGGCCCGTGGTGTCGGTGAAGGCAGCGGGCAGGACGATGAGGTCCAGTGGCTGCGTGGCGCCGAGCTTGCGGAAGAACTCGGGAAAGCGCAGGT
>CAIQIL010000159.1 GCA_903871865.1 uncultured Burkholderiales bacterium | reverse complement strand
GCCGCTGCAGGTGCAGCTGTTCGGCGAACAACTCGCTGGTGAGCAGTTCTTCCAGAAGCTCGAAGAACTGCGGCAGCAGGGCCTGCCCCGGCTGCAGGCCCTGGAGGTGTTCCAGATGTGCTTGTTGCTGGGTTTCCAGGGCAAGTACTTCATCGAAGGCTCGGAGAAGCTGGGTTTTCTGACCGCCCGCCTGGGCGACGAAATCGCCCGCATGAAAGGCCTGAACGTGGGCTTCGCACCGCACTGGGCCGCACCCGACCGCATCCGCCACCAGTTGCGCCACCAGGTGCCGCTGTGGGTGGTGGGCGCGGTGTTCGGCTTGATGGCCGTGCTGGCCTTCTCCGGGCTGCGCTGGCAACTGGGCGATCACACACTGACGGCCCTGGGCGCGTACCACCACGTGGTGCAACTGGCACCGCAGGTGGCGAACATCACGGTGACGCTGCCTTGATCTTGCACGAAGTCTGCAATCGTTGGGGTTTTTGCGCGACAATCTGCGCATGCACCCCACACCTCACGCCCCATCCGATGTCGCTCAGGTCTGTGCCACACGCAGCAGCCTGCGTTCAACCCCTGTCTCGGCCGCTTGGCGCCCACTGAGCGCGGCGCTCTTGCTGCTGGGCAGCCTGGGCACGGCCTGGGCGCAAAGCACGCCCGCAGGCGAGTGGCAAACCATCGACGACCACTCCGGCAAAGCCGTGTCCCACGTGGTGGTGAAGGAGGTCGGCAAAACCTTGCAGGGCAGCATCACCCGCATCATCGACCCCAACAAGGTCAACCTCAAATGCGAGGCTTGTGAGGGCCCGCTGCGCGATGCGCCCTTCATCGGGCTGACCATCATCCAGGGCGTGGGTGCGACGCCGACCGAGCCCCTGACCTGGGAAGGCGGCCACATCCTCGACCCCAAGAGCGGCCGCAGCTACCGCGTCCGCCTGCGCCTCAAAGACGAAGGCCAGACGATGGAAGTGCGCGGCTACTTCGGCTCGCCTTACTTCGGTCGCACGCAGATCTGGCGCCGGGTGTCTGCACCCTGAGGATTCAGTCTTTGCGCTTGCCAGGGTCCGCACCGCCCCGGTCACCACCCGCCAGGGTGCGCAGCTGCGCAAGGCGGTCCGAGATCTTGATCTCCAGGCCACGGGGCACCGGCTGGTAAAAGGCCTGCGGCACCATGCCGTCGGGGAAATAGCGTTCGCCAGCGGCCACCGCATCGGGCTCGTCGTGGGCATAGCGGTAGCCCTCGCCGTGGCCCAGGGTCTTCATCAGCTTGGTGGGCGCGTTGCGCAGGTGCATGGGCACGGGGCGCGTGGTGTCTTGCTTGACCCAGGCGCGCACGGCCTTGTACGCCATGTAAGCCGCGTTGCTCTTGGGCGCGATGGCCAGGTAAATCACGCACTCGGCCAGGGTCAGCTCGCCCTCGGGCGAACCCAGGCGCTCGTAGGTTTCGGCGGCATCGAGGGCCATGCGCAAGGCGCGCGGGTCGGCCAGGCCGATGTCTTCGCTGGCCATGCGGATGAGCCGGCGCACGATGTAGCGCGGGTCCACGCCGCCATCGAGCATGCGCACCAGCCAGTACAGCGCGGCGTCCGGGTCCGAGCCCCGCACCGATTTGTGCAGCGCCGAGATGGTGTCGTAGAACTGGTCGCCACCCTTGTCATAGCGGCGCAGTTGCTCGCCCAGGGCCCGCTGCAGCAGGGCCTCGTCGATCAAGGCATGGCCCTTGAGCATGCCGCTCAGGGTCTCGTAGGTGTTGAGCACGCGGCGCGCATCGCCATCGGCGTAGGCGATCAGGCGGGCGCGGGCGTCGGGCGTGAGCTCTGGGCCCGACAGGGCCTCTTGCCCACGCTGCAACAGCGCCGCCATGGCGTCCTCGCCCACCGCGCGCAGCACATGCACCGTGGCCCGCGACAGCAAGGCGGCGTTGACCTCGAAGGAGGGGTTCTCGGTCGTGGCACCGATGAAGGTGAACAGGCCGGACTCGACGTGCGGCAGGAAGGCATCCTGCTGGGCCTTGTTGAAGCGGTGCACCTCGTCCACGAAGACGATGGTGCGGCGACCCATTCGGCGCACGGCCTGCGCCTGTTCGACCGCCTCGCGGATGTCTTTGACGCCCCCCAGCACCGCCGAGATCGCCAGGAACTGCGCGTCAAAGGCATGGGCCATCAGGCGCGCCAGGGTGGTCTTGCCCACGCCGGGGGGGCCCCACAGGATCATCGAATGCGGCTGGCCAGACTCGAAAGCCACCCGCACCGGCTGACCCGGTCCGAGCAGGTGGTCCTGGCCGACCACCTCGTCCAGGGTGCGCGGGCGCAGGCGCTCGGCCAGCGGGGCGTGGCTGGCTGCCGCAGGGTGGGCCGCGTCATCGGCGCTCAAGCCGGTGTGCGCCCGCAGGTCGGGCGGCTCAGGCAAGTCGAGGGACAGGTTGTCTTGCATGGGGAGATTGTCGCCGCGCGGCGCGCCGCCATCGAAAGCCCGAAAAATGACAGTTTGATGAAGGTAAACACTGATTTGAACCGTTCGCGACAGGCGCATCCTTGAGGTTCACTCCGGCGCTCGTTCACGGTCGGCTTCCCCCATTTGAGAAGGAAAGCTGAGGTTCCCCATGTTGACATTGACCATCCTTGCCCTGGTCTCCATCCCCATGCTGATCGATCTGGGTCTGCGCGGTCGCCACCAAACGATCGAACTCTCCATGATGCGCTCGGGCACAACACTGGACAAACCCTGATACTTGCGTCACAATGAGTGTCTTCGTTCTTCAGAGGACGAAGTTTTTCGTTCATCCCCTCTGACCTTTTTCAAGCCAGGTCGTGGCAGCAACCTCGGAGACCCCTCCGGCGCGTTGCGCACAAACCTGAAGCGACGGCGCAGTCCGGGC
>CAIQIL010000158.1 GCA_903871865.1 uncultured Burkholderiales bacterium | reverse complement strand
TCAAAGGCAACGAGGCCGACCCCCTCTCGCGCGGCCACATCTGCCCCAAGGCCGTGGCCCTGAAAGACCTCCACGAAGACCCCGACCGCCTGCGCCAGCCCGTCAAGCGCGTGGTCAAGGACGGCCCGAACGGCCAGGTCACGCGCTGGCAGACCATCACCTGGGACGAGGCCTTCGACCTCGTGGTGGAGGGCCTGGCACGCGTGCGCGAACAGCATGGCGCCAACGCCGTGGCGGTGTACCAGGGCAACCCCAATGTGCACAACTGGGGCAACGTCACCCACGGCCACCTGTTCTTCAGCCAGTTGAAGACGCGAGCGCGTTTCTCGGCCACCTCGGCCGACCAGCTGCCCCACCACATCGTCGCGCACTGGCTGTACGGCCACCAGCTGGCCATCCCCATCCCCGACATCGACCGCACCCAGTACATGCTGGTGCTGGGCGGCAACCCGCTGGCCTCCAACGGCAGCCTGATGACCGTGCCCGATGTCCGCGCCCGTTTCAAGGCGCTCAAAGCGCGGGGAGGCAAGCTGGTCGTGGTGGACCCGCGCCGCACCGAAACCGCCGCCATCGCCGACGAGCACCTGGCCATCGACCCGGGCACCGACGCCGCCTGGCTGCTCAGCCTCGTCCACACCCTGTTCGCCGAGGAGCTGACCGCGCCCGGCGCGCTCGAGCCCCTGCTCGACCAGGTCAGGGCCGTGCGCGATGCCGTCGCGCCTTTCAGCCCCGAAGCCACGGCCGCCCTCACCGGCATCAACGCGTCCACGACCCGGCGCATCGCCCGTGAGCTGGCCGCTGCCTCGGGCCAAGGCGGCGCGGTGGCCTACGGCCGCATGGGCGTGTCCACCCAGGCGCACGGCGTGGTCTGCCAATGGGCCATCCAGGTCATCAACCTGCTGACGGGCAACATCGACCGCGAAGGCGGCGCCCTGCTCACCAGCCCGGCGCTCAACCTGATCCAGATGAAGCTGATGGGGCCTGGGCACCTGGGCGCCTGGCGCAGCCGGGTGCGCGGCGCGCCCGAGTTCAGTGGCGAGCTGCCCGTGTCCGTGCTGGCCGAAGAGATGCTGACACCAGGCCGCGGCCAGATCCGCGCACTCGTCACGGCCGCGGGCAACCCCGTGCTGTCCACGCCGAACGGCCGCCAACTGGACGAAGCCCTGGCGAAGCTGGATTTCATGGTCGCCATCGACTTCTACGTGAACGAGACCACGCGCCACGCCGACGTCATCCTGCCGCCGACCTGCTTCGTCGAGCACGACCACTACGACCTCGTCTTCCTGCACCTGGCCGTGCGCAACGTGGCGCGCTACAGCGAGGCCATCGTCGAGCGCGCCCCCGGCGCCCTGCACGACTGGGAGATCTACAGCGAGCTGGCCACGCGCTACGCCCGGCGCGTCTGGGCGCTGGAGCGCGGTGGCGTGACAGCGCGCCTGGCCGGCCTGCTGACCCGCGGCCTGATGAAACACCTGCCCCCGCACCGCCTGCTGGCCATCGGCCTGAACCGCGCCGCCGGCCCAAACGCCCAGGCCCGCGGCCTGACGCTGGCCAAGCTGCGCGCCCACCCCGAGGGCATCGACCTGGGGCCGCTGAAACCTTCCCTGGGCGCCAGCCTGGCGGCGCGCAAAAAACGCATCGACCTCTTGCCAGCGGGCATTCGCCGCGAACTGCCGCAGCTGGTCGCCGCATTCACCGGGCCGCTCACGCCGCTCACCTGCCCTTCGGGCCAGCCCACGCTCAAGCTGATCGGCCGGCGCGATGTGCGCAGCAACAACTCCTGGATGCACAACAGCGAGCGCCTGGTCTCGGGCAAACCGCGCTGCACCCTGTGGATGCACCCCGACGACGCCCTGCGCCACGCCGTGGCCGATGGCCAGACCGTCACCGTGGCCTCGCGCACCGGGCGCATCGCGGTGCCCGTGCACGTCAGCGCCGACATCCGTCCGGGCGTGGTCAGCCTGCCGCACGGCTGGGGCCACGGCCGCGAGGGCGTGCAGATGGCGGTGGCGCAAGCCCACCCGGGCGCCAGCATCAACGACCTCACCGACGATCGCCTGACCGATCGCATTTCCGCCAACGCGGCTTTCAGCGCCGTGCCGGTCTGGATCGAGGCGGCCTGACCCACAATCGGGCCCCATGAGCGACCTCACCCTGGAAATCGCTGCCACCGCCGCCCGCATGGTGGTGGAAGAGGGCCTGGAGTACGGCCCGGCCAAGCGCCGCGCCGTCAAGCAGCTGGGCCTCAACAGCCGCACCGCCTTGCCCGACAACGGCGAGGTGGAAGAGGCCGTCTTCGAATACATCGGCCTGTTTTGCGCCGACACCCAGCCCGCCGAGCTGCGCGCCCTGCGCGAGCTGGCGGCCCTGTGGATGCAGCGCCTGGCCGAGTTCCGCCCCCACCTGAGCGGCGCCATCTGGCGCGGCACGGCCACCCGCCTCAACGACGTCCACCTGCAGCTGTACTGCGACGACAGCAAATCCGCCGAAATCTTCCTGCTGGGCAAGGGCCAGGACTACGAGGTCGGCAGCGTGCCCGGCCCGCGCGGCCAGGACGTGGACCGCCTGAGCCTGAGCGTGACCTGCCCGGCGCTGAACGAAACCATCGGCCTGCACCTGACCATCCTCGACGCCGACGACCTGCGCGGCGCCCTCAAGCCCGACGCACGCGGCCGCACCGAACGCGGTGACTTGGCCGCCCTGCAACGCCTGCTGGCCAGCGATGCCGACCTGACCGCCACCCCGCCGCACACCCTCACCCCATGACGCCCAACCGCCCCGCCCAAACCACAGATGCCGCCACGGACGCCGCCACCGTCGTCCCCACCACCGCCCGCTCCGGCGCCCACACCCAGCACGGCGAAGCCCGGCGCACCGTCCTCGTCGCCTTGGCGCTGGGGGCGGCCGCGGCCGGCGCCTGGTTCGGCCTGCGTCGCGGTGGCTCCCCAGCGGGCAGCGCCGGCACCGCGGCCAGCAGCGCAAGCCCGGATGCCAGCGCCCCAGCCAGCGCGCCGGCCAACGCCGCCTCCGCCCCGCTCATCGCCGGTGACCTCCTGCAAGCCGGCTTCTGGGCCCAGCAGTTCGACACCCCCACCGGCGGCAGCCTGAACCTGGCCAGCCTGAAGGGCAAGCCCGTGCTGCTGAATTTCTGGGCGACGTGGTGCCCGCCTTGCGTCAAGGAGATGCCCGAGCTCGACCGCTTCCACACCGAATTCGCGCCCAAGGGCTGGCAGGTGCTGGGCCTGGCCATCGACGGCCCGACCCCCGTGAAGGAGTTTTTGGCCAAAGTCCATGTAGGATTCGGCATCGGTTTGGCGGGCTTCGGTGGCACCGAACTCGCCCAAGCCCTGGGCAACGCGGCCGGCGGCCTGCCGTTCTCCCTGCTGATCGACGCGCAAGGCCGTGTGCGCCACCGCAAGATGGGCGCCACCCACTTCGACGAACTGGCCGGCTGGGCCCGCGAGATCACGCCCTGAGCCCGCACAAACATTTCCAGCAAATCTTCGGATTTGCGGCCATGTGCAGGTAAAATCAGCCTAAGTTCATTTTCTGGGGTCATCTCGTTGGCTGCGTTGTCAGATACAGCCACACAGACGCCCCCTGACGCATGCAGATTCTCGTCCTCCATGGCCCCAACCTCAACCTGCTGGGCATCCGCGAACCGCAGGTCTATGGCGCCACCACCCTGGAGCAGATCAACACCGATCTGGTCGCCCACGCCGCCCGCCGCGGCGCCGCGCTGAGCACCTTCCAGAGCAACCACGAAGGCGTGCTGATCGACCGCGTGCAAGCCGCGCGCACCGACGGCACCCAGTTCATCGTCATCAACCCGGGCGCCTTCACGCACACCAGCGTGGCCCTGCGCGATGCCTTTGCGGGCGTTGCCCTGCCCTTCATCGAAGTGCACCTGTCCAACATCCACCGGCGCGAGCCCTTCCGCCACCACTCCTATTTCTCGGACCTCGCCGAAGGCGTGATCCTGGGGCTGGGTGCGGCGGGCTACCGCCTGGCCGTGGATGCCGCCCTGGACCGACTGAACGCACCTCAGAATCCCCCCCGCGGCTGAGCCCCGACGGACCACCTCCCGGACCGCCCGACCGCATCAACCCTTGCGCCACACGAGCGTCACCCGCTCGGCGCATTGCTGGAGAAAACCCATGGACCTGCGCAAACTCAAGACCCTGATCGACCTCGTGTCCGAGTCGAACGTGTCTGAACTGGAAATCACCGAAGCCGACGGCAAAGTCCGCATCGTCAAGGCCGGTGCCGCTCCGATCGTCATGCAAACGGTGGCCGCGCCCGCCGTCGCTGCACCTGCCGCCCCTGCCGCCGCAGCCGCGCCCGCAGAAGCCCCGGCCGCACCGGTCGAGACCGGCCACGTCGTCAAGTCGCCCATGGTGGGCACCTTCTACCGCGCCTCCAGCCCTGGCGCCAAGGCCTTCGCCGACGTCGGCGACGTGGTCAAGGCCGGCCAGGCCGTCTGCATCATCGAAGCCATGAAGATCATGAACGAGATCGAAGCGGACATGGACGGCACCATCACCAAGATCCTGGTCGAGAACGGCCAGCCAGTGGAATACGGCCAGCCCTTGTTCATCGTCGAATAAAGGGGTCTTGCCATGTTCAAGAAGATCCTGATCGCCAACCGCGGCGAGATCGCGCTGCGCATCCAGCGCGCCTGCCGCGAGATGGGCATCCAGTCCGTCGTCGTGTACTCCGAAGCCGACCGCGACGCCAAGTACGTGCGCCTGGCCGACGAGGCCGTCTGCATCGGCCCGGCCCCGTCCGCGCAGAGCTACCTGCACATGCCGGCCATCATCTCGGCCGCCGAAGTGACCGATGCCGAGGCCATCCACCCCGGCTACGGCTTCCTCTCCGAGAACGCCGACTTCGCCGAGCGTGTCGAGCAGTCCGGCTTCGTCTTCATCGGCCCGACGCCCGAATCCATCCGCATCATGGGCGACAAGGTCTCGGCCAAGCAAGCCATGATCAAGTCGGGCGTGCCCTGCGTGCCGGGCTCCGAGGGCGCCCTGCCCGATGACCCGAAAGAGATCATCAAGATCGCCCGCACCGTGGGCTACCCGGTCATCATCAAGGCCGCAGGCGGCGGCGGTGGCCGAGGCATGCGCGTGGTGCACACCGAAGCCGCGCTGATCCACGCCGTGCAGACCACGAAGGCCGAGGCGGGTGCCGCGTTCGGCAACCCCGAGGTCTACATGGAGAAGTTCCTGGAGCACCCTCGGCACATCGAGATCCAGATCATGGCCGACCAGCACAAGAACGCGGTCTGGCTGGGCGAGCGCGACTGCTCCATGCAACGCCGCCACCAAAAGATCATCGAAGAAGCGCCGGCACCCGGCATCCCCCGTCGCGCCATCGAGAAGGTGGGCGAACGCTGCGCTGCCGCCTGCAAGAAGATCGGCTACCGTGGCGCGGGCACCTTCGAGTTCCTGTATGAGAACGGCGAGTTCTACTTCATCGAGATGAACACCCGCGTGCAGGTGGAGCACCCCGTCACCGAGATG
>CAIQIL010000157.1 GCA_903871865.1 uncultured Burkholderiales bacterium | reverse complement strand
CACCCGTTGCGCGTCCAGGCTCACCAGGCCCTGCACGGCCTCGGCGCTGAGGTCGAAGACGCGCAGGTGGTGGCCCGCCTGGACGAGGTTGCGGGCCATGGGGCCACCCATGTGGCCCAGGCCGATGAAGGCGATGCGCATGGTGTCTCCTGGCGGTGTGCCTGTCAGCGCAGACTGATGGTGGTGTTGACGCCGGTGTTGACCGAGGCGTCGTCGAACCAGCGCGTCGTCACGGTCTTGGTCTGGGTGTAGAACTGCACGGCCTGCTTGCCGTAGGGGCCCAGGTCGCCCAGCTTGGAGCCGCGCGAGCCGGTGAAGCTGAAGAAAGGCACGGGCACCGGGATGGGCACGTTGATGCCCACCTGGCCAACATCGATCTCGCTTTGGAACTTGCGCGCCGCCGCACCGCTTTGCGTGAACAGGCCCACGCCATTGCCGAAGGGGTTGGCGTTGACCAGGGCGATGGCCTCGTCGAGCGTGTCCACGGCCATGCACACCAGCACCGGCCCGAAGATCTCCTGCGTGTAAACCTGCATGTGCGGCTGCACACCGGCCAGCACGGTCGGGCCCACGAAGTTGCCTTGTGGGTAGCCGGCCACCTGCACGCCGCGGCCATCGAGCAGCAACTCGGCGCCCTCGGCCACGCCGCTGGCGATCAGCGCCTCGATGCGGGCCTTGGCGCGCGGTGAAATCACCGGGCCCACGTCGGTGCCGGGCTCGGTGCCGGCGTTCACCTTCAGGGCCTGCGCCCGCTTCACGACCTCGGGCAGCCAGTCGCGCGCGGCGCCGACGAACACGGCCACCGAGGTGGCCATGCAGCGCTGGCCGGCGGCCCCGAAAGCTGCGCCCACCAGGGCGTTGAGCGACTGCACGGGGTGCGCATCGGGGAGGATGACGGCGTGGTTCTTCGCGCCCATCATGCTTTGCGCGCGCTTGCCGTGCTGGCTGGCCAGGTTGTAGACGTGGGTGCCCACGGCCGTCGAGCCGACGAAGGACACGGCCACGATGTCGGGGTGGGTGCACAGCGCATCGACCACCTCCTTGCCGCCGTGCACGACGTTGAGCACACCGGCCGGCACGCCGGCCTGCATGGCCAGGTCGACGAGCTCCATGGTGCTCATCGGGTCCTGCTCCGAGGGCTTGAGCACGAAGGTGTTGCCGCACACGATGGCCATGGGGAACATCCACAGCGGGATCATCGCGGGGAAGTTGAAGGGCGTGATGCCCGCGCACACGCCGATGGGCTGGCGCAGTGTGCAGGTGTCCACGCCGTTGGCCACGTTCTCGGCGAACTCGCCGAGCTGCAGCGTGCCCACCGCACAGGCGTGCTCCACCACCTCCAGGCCACGGACGATGTCGCCCTCGGCGTCGGCCAGGGTCTTGCCCTGCTCCAGCGTCAGCACGTGGGCGATGCGGCCCAGGTGCTCGCGCAGCAGGGCCTGGAAGCGCAGCATGATGCGCATGCGCACGGCCAGCGGCGTGACCTTCCAGGTGACGAAGGCCTGGCGCGCGGCGGCCACCGCTGCATCGACCTCTTCCGGCGTGGCCATGGGCACCTGGGCCAGCACCTCTTGCGTGGCCGGGTTGACGATGGGGTGCAGCTCGGTGCTGCGCGAATCGACGAACTCACCCTGGATCAGCAGGCGCACCGTGGGGTGGCTGACGGGCGAGTGGCTGCCGTAGAGGTGGGGTGTGGTGCTCATGGGGACTTCCTTGGAACGGCTTCGTTGCGGGGCGGGCGCGGTGCGGGCAGGGTTCACAGCTGCCGCGCGATGACGATCTTCTGGACCTCGCTCGTGCCTTCGTAGATCTGGGTGATGCGGGCGTCGCGGTAGTGGCGCTCCACGGCGTAGTCTTGCAGATAACCAT
>CAIQIL010000156.1 GCA_903871865.1 uncultured Burkholderiales bacterium | reverse complement strand
TTCGGGCCTTCCGGGTTCACGTAGATCAGGCCCATCTGCACGGCGGCCAGGGGGTTGGCGAGGTCGCGGTCACCGCTGTAGCGGCTGTGGGCCTTGTCGCTGGTGGCCAGCCATTCGGCTTCCAGGCCCCAGTTGATGTCGGCCTCGGGCTCCCAGATGTCGGGGCGGCCGCCGGCGAAACCGAAGGTCTTGAAGCCCATGGACTCCAGCGCCACGTTGCCGGTCAGGATGAACAGGTCGGCCCAGGACAGCTTGCTGCCGTATTTCTGCTTGATGGGCCACAGCAGTCTGCGGGCCTTGTCGAGGTTGCCGTTGTCCGGCCAGCTGTTGAGCGGGGCGAAGCGCTGGTTGCCGGTGCCAGCGCCGCCGCGGCCGTCCTGGATGCGGTAGGTGCCCGCGGCGTGCCAGGCCATGCGGATGAAGAGGGGGCCGTAGTGGCCGTAGTCGGCCGGCCACCAGTCCTGCGAGTCGGTCATCAGGGCCTTGAGGTCGGTGACGACGGCGTCGAGGTCCAGCGTCTGGAAGGCTTCGGCGTAATCGAAGTCGGCCGCCATGGGGCTGGACTGCGCGCCGTGCTGGTGGAGGATGCCCACGTTGAGCTGCTGGGGCCACCAGTCGCGGTTGCCGCGGGCGCCCTGTTGGGCCTGGGTGGCTTGGGCGGCCGCCGCGTGGAAGGGGCATTTCGCTTCGTTCGACATCTCAGTCTCCTTGGAGGGTGATCGGGGGGCTTGGAAAGGGATGCACGCAGTCTAGGAGGCCGGGATGTTTTCCTCAATGTGGCAATGGCTATGGCGGCCATAGGGGCCACGGGCCGCAGCAACAGAGCAAAAAGCCTGGCGTGCCGAGCTCGGATCTGCATGGTCGCACCAAACAGGTGCATGCGCCGAGTTCGGAGCTCGGTGCGCGCAGCAAAAAGGTGCGTGCGCGGAGCTCAGAGCTCAGCGTGCCGAGCTTGGAACTCGGCCCACCGAGCAAAAAGGTGCACACGCCGAGCTTGGAGCTCCGTGCGCCGAGCTCTGAACTGCATGCACAGAGCTTTGTGCTCCGCACGTGCAGCAAAAAGGTGCGCGCGCGAAGTTCCGAGCTCGGCATGCGGCGTTCCAAGCTCGGACAGCCGAGCGCAGAGCTCGGTGTGCCGAGCCAACCACCCGGCGCGCGCAGGTCGCAGCACGGCACGTGCTTGTCAACGCTCCAACACTTCAAGTAAAATGGAATAATGCAAGATGAAGACGTCGTCAAAGCCCTCGGGGCGCTCGCCCAGCCCCACCGCTTGCGCGCCTTCCGCGCCCTGGTGGTCGCGGGTCAAGGCGGTTTGACGCCCGGGGTGCTGATGGCGCGCCTCGACATCCCCGCCAACACCCTCTCCTTCCACCTCAAGGAGCTGACGCACGCCGGCCTGGTCACCCAGACCCGCGACGGGCGCCACCTGATCTACCGCGCGGCCTTCGAGCGCATGAACGCGCTGCTGGGCTTCCTCACGGCGAATTGCTGCGAGGGCACGGAGTGCGCCGTCCCGACCCCAAGCGCCTGCACCACCGCCTGCGACTGCTGACACCCACGCAGCCCACACCATGACCACCAACGTCCTGATCCTGTGCACCCACAACTCGGCCCGCAGCGTGCTGAGCGAGGGCATGTTGAACCACCTCGCCCGCCAGTTGGGCAAGGACGTGCGCGCCTACAGCGCCGGCAGCGCGCCCAGCGGCCGCGTCAACCCCTTCGCCCTGGAGGCCCTCGCGAACGCCGGGGTGGATGTGTCCGAGGTGCGCAGCAAGAGCTGGGACGAGTTCGTCGCCCCGGGCGCGCCGGAGATGCGCATCGTCATCACCGTGTGCGACAGCGCCGCCGCCGAGACCTGCCCCTACTGGCCGGGCAGCCCGGTGAAGGTGCACTGGGGCTACCCCGACCCGTCCAACGCCGAGCCCGACAAGAAGCCCCAGGCCTTCGAGCTGACCCGCCAGGCCATCGGCTACCGCATGCTGCAGCTGCTGGCCCTGCCGCTCGAATCCATGGGCAACGCCGAGCTGCAAGCCCAGCTCGAAGCCCTGTACAAGCGCTGAGGCCGGCACATGCCTTTGAACCTTCCGAGACACATGACGCGGCGCCTGCTGGGCGAAGCCCTGGGCACGATGCTGCTGCTGGCCGTGGTGATCGGCTCCGGGATCATGGCGCAGCGCCTGTGCGCGGGCAACGACGGCCTGGCCCTCTTGGCCAACACCCTGGCCACGGTGGGCGGGCTCTACATCCTCATCGAGGTGTTCGGCCCGGTCAGCGGTGCGCACTTCAACCCGGCGGTGTCGGCCGTGATGGCTTGGCGCGGTGAGCTGCCCTTCAGCGCCCTGCTGCCCTACATCGTGGCGCAGTTGCTGGGCGCCATGCTGGGCGCCTTCCTGGCCCATGCGATGTTCGACCTGCCCATCCTGCAATGGTCGGCCAAGGTGCGCACGGGCCACGGCCAGTGGATCGCCGAGGCGGTGGCCACGGCCGGCCTGCTGCTGGTGATTTTGCGGGCGCCGGCCAGCCGGGTGGCGGCCATGGTGGCGGCCTACATCGGCGCGGCCTATTGGTTCACCGCGTCCACCTCCTTCGCCAACCCGGCCGCCGCCTTCGGCCGCATGTTCAGCGACACCTTCGCCGGCATCGAACCCGCCAGCGCCCCCGGCTTCGTGCTGGCGCAACTGGTGGGCGCGGCCATCGGCGTGGCCTTGCATACCGCCCTCGGCCCCAAGGAGCCCGCATGACACCGACCCACACACCCGATGCGTCCAACAGCGTGCACGACCTGCCCAACCTCGACGCCACCCTGTTCGACCGCCCCAGCACCGAGCGCTTTGCCGAGCACCTTGCCGGGGTGGGCCGCAGCACCCACGCGCCACGCATCCTGCTGCTCTACGGTTCGCTGCGCGAGCGTTCGTACAGCAAGCTGCTGACGCTGGAGGCCGAGCGCCTGCTGCAGGCCATGGGCGCCGAAACGCGTGTGTTCGACCCCACCGGCCTGCCCCTGCCCGATGGCGCCCCCGACACCCACCCCAAGGTGGCCGAGTTGCGCGAGGCCGCGGCCTGGTCCGAGGGCATGGTGTGGACCTCGCCCGAACGCCATGGCGCGATGACCGGGATCATGAAAGCACAGATCGACTGGATCCCGCTGTCGGCCGGGGCTGTGCGCCCCACCCAGGGCAAGACGCTGGCGGTGATGGAGGTCTCGGGCGGTTCGCAATCCTTCAACGCGGTCAACCAGATGCGCATCCTGGGCCGCTGGATGCGCATGCTCACCATCCCCAACCAGTCCTCGGTGGCCAAGGCCTTCCTGGAGTTCGACGAGGCCGGGCGCATGAAGCCCTCGGCCTACTACGAGCGCGTGGTCGATGTGATGGAAGAGCTGGTGAAGTTCACCCTGCTCACCCGCGACGTCTCGCCCTACCTGGTGGACCGCTACAGCGAGCGCCGCGAGAGCGCCGAGGCGCTGTCGGCAAGGGTGAACCAGCGCAGCATCTGAATGCTGCATCTGAGCGCTGGGTGCGGGGTGGCCGTTGAGCCGACAGGCGCTTGCGGCGACAATCCCCCCTCCCCGCTTGCAGGACCTCTGCCCCATGAAAACCTACGACATCGAACTCCAGCGCCTGAAATCCGTGAAGCACGACAAGGGCCTGATCGAAATCGGCGTCGATGCGCTCGTGCTGCCCCGCCCCGCACGCGACGAGCACACCGTCACCAGCTGCATCTCGCTGGCCGTGGACGACGCCCGCACCCTGATGATCCTGCTCAAGCAGCAGATCACCGAGCTGGACAAGCTGAAACCGCGCAGCCTACGCTCGGGGCGTTGCTGAGCGGCTGAATCTCAGCCCTGAACCTCGGCCTGCAGCCGCGCCACCTCGGCGCGCAGGGCCTGGTTCTCGGCCGTGAGCTCGGCCACGCGGCGTTGCAGCGCCTGGACGGTGGT
>CAIQIL010000155.1 GCA_903871865.1 uncultured Burkholderiales bacterium | reverse complement strand
CCAGTGACAGGGACTGGCTGGGCATCGACAACTGGCGCAAGCGCCTCGAAGGTGCCGGCCTCTCCCGCGCCATCGCCAAGGTGCTGGCGCTGGAGCAGGGCCAGACCGACCGCCTCTGCGAGTACTCGCCCAAAGAGCTGCTCAAGCTCGTCTTCGATGTGTTCGGCGACCAGGACGTGCTCGACCGCTACGACGAAGCGCGCAGCCACCAACGCCAGCTGACGCAGGAAGTCGAAGCCGCCGAGCGTGAGCTCTCGCACGGCCGCGCCCAGCGCGCCGAGCTGGAGGTGCGCGTCAACAACCACCGCCAGTACGAACTCAAGTGCCAGGAGCGCGAACGCCTGGCCACCGAGGTCGTGCCCGTGATGGGCAACCACGAGACACGCAAGTCCCTGGCCACCAAGCTGCGCGAGCTGCACCGCCAGCGCCTGCAATCGACCGACGACCGCCGCGCCCACGGCCAGGTCAAGGCCGAGCTGCTGCAGCGCCTGCAGGACCAGACCACGGCAGCCGAACGCGTCGATGCGCTCGAAGCCAAGGTCCGCACCGCACGCCGCCTGCAGGAAGAAGCCCGTGACGCCGAGCGCCCCATGGAGCTCGTCGTCAAGCGTGCCGACGAGCTGCAAGGCCTGGCCGTGGTCGAAGGCGATGCGGCCCAGCTCACCACGCGCATCGCCGAACTCAGCGAACACAAGCAAAAGCTGTCCGCCCAATGGCAGCGCCTGAAGGACCAGCGCGACGACGCGCAAAAGGCCTTCGACGCGCTCAAGGGCCAGCGCCAGGCCCCGCCCCCGCCCGACGTCACGCGCTTTCGCCGCACGCTCGACGAGGCCGGCATCCATCACCACCTGATCGCCGACACCATCGAGATCGCCGACGAGCGCTGGCGTGCCGCCGCCGAAGGCGAGCTGCGCGGCAGCCGCTGGGTGGTGGTGCTGGCCCAGCCCGGCCAGGAAGCGCAGGCCATGGCCCTGGCCGAGCGCGAACGCTACCGCCACTACATCGTGGCCGATGCCGGAGACGCGCCCGCCAGCCTCACCGGCACCGACAAGCACAGCCTGCTGGCGGTGCTCAAGTTCAGCGCCCCGGCCCCGCGCTGGCTGCTGCGCCAGCTCACCCACATCCAGCGCGTGGACAACACCGAGGCCGGCGTGAAGGCCGGTGGCGAGTGGATCACGCCCGAGGCCTACCACCGCGATGGCCGTGGCGGCCGCTCCGTCTGGGTCGACCCCAGCCAGCACCAGTTCGGCGCCTCGGCCGTGGCCACGCGCCGTGCCTCCATCGAGAACCGACTGGCCCAGCTCGACGAAGAAATGACCCGCTTGGTGCGCGACCAGGCCTTCTTCGAGCGTCAGTTGCAGGACGCCCGCCAGGCCGCGCAAGGCTTCACCGCCGCGGCCGAGCTGATCGAGCGCGAAGCCGAGTTCAACGAGGCCCGCCGCCAGTTGCCCGTGCTCAAGCAGGCCCGCGTCGATGCCGGCGAGCGCTGGCAAGGCGCCGAAGCCGAGCTCAAGCGCGCCGTGGTCGAACAGGCCAACGCGCAGCACGCCTACCGCCAGGCCCAGGAGCGCCTGGCCCACATCGAGCAACGCAGCGCCCAGCACGAGCGCGAATGGCAGGTCCGCTTCGACGACCTCATGGCCCAGGCCGTGATGTCCCGCGAGGTCAAGCTCTCACTGCCCGCCGCCTGGCGCCGCCCGGACCGCCTGCGCGACATGCAGGACCACTACGGCAACGCCACCCAGGCCCGCCTGCGCGCCGAGGCCGTGGACCGCGAGCTCAACGAGGGCCAGTGGGAAACCGATGGCACCGTCACCGAACAGCTCACGCTGATGAACGCCAACGTGCTGCGCCAGGAAGACGAACTCGGCCAGCGCAAGGCCAGCAACGCGGCCGCGGCCATCGCCGTGGACAACGCCCGCGACCGCTACACCGACGTGCTCAAGGTCACGGTGCGCCGCTACCGCAAGAACATCATCGAGCTGGGCCAGCTGGCCGGCGTCGATGTGCAGTGCGAGCTGCCCCACCTCGGCCAGGACGACGTCAGCCTGCGCCAGGCCGAACTCAAGGTGCACTTCAACTTCGACGGCAAGGGCCACATCGGCCTCAACGACGGCGAAGCCTCGGGCGGCCAGCAGGTCATCAAATCCCTGATCCTGCTGGTGGGCCTGATGAAGGACGACGAAACCCCCGGCGGCTTCGTCTTCATCGACGAGCCCTTCGCCCACCTGGACGTGCGCAACATCCAGTTGGTCGGCCACTT
>CAIQIL010000154.1 GCA_903871865.1 uncultured Burkholderiales bacterium | reverse complement strand
GGTGCTGCCGATTGCTTCCTTGACCAAGCTGATGACCGCGGCCGTCATCGTCGATGCGCACCTGCCCATGGACGAGGACATCACCGTCACCAGCGACGATGTGGACACCGAGAAGAACAGCAGCTCGCGCCTGACCGTGGGCGCCACGCTGACCCGAGGCGAATTGCTGCACCTGGCGCTGATGTCGTCCGAGAACCGCGCCGCGCATGCGCTGGGTCGCACCTACCCAGGTGGCCTGCAGACTTTCGTGTCGGTGATGAACGCCAAGGCCAAGGCCCTGGGCATGCAGGACACCCGCTACGTGGACCCGACCGGCCTGAACAGCAACAACCAGTCCAGCGCGCGTGACCTGGCCGTGTTGGTGAAGGCCGCCTACCAGCAGCCGCTCATCCGCGAGCTGTCCACCTCGCCCGAGCACGCTGTGCGCCTGGGCAACCGCCAGGTCCAGTTCCGCAACACCAACAGCCTGGTGCGCAGCCCGGCCTGGGACATCGGTTTGCAAAAGACCGGCTACATCGTGGAAGCCGGCCGCTGCCTGGTCATGCAGGCCAGCATGGTGGGTCGCAAGTACATCATGATCTTCCTGGATTCCACCGGGAAGTACTCGCGCCAGGCCGACGCCGAGCGCGTGCGCCGCTGGCTGGAGCGTGCCCCGCACAAGACCTCCTCGACCACCACGACGGTGGTGCCCGGCGCCGTCAAGGTCACGTCCTGATCGGCGCCTGAACCGGCACCTGGATGGGCCTCAGGCCGATGCCGCGTGTTGCCAGCCCAGCAGGGCCGACACACGCTGCGCGCTGGCCTTGAGGGCGTCCTGCCACTCGGGCGGCACGCTGCTCAGGTGGGACACGTTCAGCGCCAGGCTGGCGACCACGCCGCCCAGGTCGTCGTGCACCGGGGTGACGATCACCTGCAGTTGCGGGTCGGCGCTTTCGCTGTCCATGGCCAGGCTGCTTTGGCGCACCAAACCCAGTTCCGCCTGCACCAGCTCGTAGCGCGTGCCCTGGGCCGCACACAGGGCGCGCAACACCACGGCAGATTCATTGAGCAGCAGCACCTTGCCCGCGGCACAGCCGGTCAACGGCAGGCGCAGGCCCATCACGCGGGTCACCTGCACACCCGAGCGTTCGGTCACGGTGCGCTCCACGCACAGGGCTTCGTCTTCGTGCCGCACGAACAGCGACACCGGGTGCCCGGTCATGCGGTGCAGCTCCTGCATGGGGCGCACGGCCAGCTCGCGCACGTCCAGGCGCGATTTCACGAGGTTGCCCAGGGTCAGCAGGCGGATGCCCAGCCGGTAGGCGCCCGGGCCCGATCGCTCCACCAGGCCACCGACGGCCAGGTCGTTGAGGATGCGGTGCGCGGTGGAGGGGTGCAGGCCTGTCTGCTCGCTGATGGATTTCAGCGAAATGGCATCGCCTTCGTGGGCGAGTGTCTCCAGCAGAGAGAACATGCGGCCGATCACCTGGATGGAGGTGCTGTCTGGTTTGGGGTCGCTCATGGGTTTTTCTCCGCGGAATCACGTTTTGGAAAGTGGGATTCCTGAGCAATCGGCGAAATAATCGGCCGCGTGAGCGTTCATCCGCCCTTCGGGTGTGTCTTTTTTGGCATCTGATACCGCAATGCACATTTTTGAATCCTTGCCGGGTCGCTGGACCCTTGGCCGAGCGCGCGTGGCCGTGATCGGGATGCTGGTGTCGGTGGCGGGCGGGGTGTCCGTTTCGCAGGCGGCGCAGTACCAGACAGCGCAATACCAGCCAGCGCAGCCCCAGACAGTGCCGCGTGCTGCATCGGCCGCACCTGCGATGCCCGCAACGCCTCAGGCAGGGCCCGCGCCACGCCGCTGGATGGCCGTGCCCCGCGTGATCGGGCGCATCACGGCGCAGGACTTGGGCCTGGTCATCAACACGGACGACCCCTACTCCGTCCAGGTGGGCGAGTACTACGCGCGTGCGCGCCGCATCCCCGAGCACCACATCCTGCGCGTCAGCCTGCCCGTCAAGTCGGCGTTGACACCGCAGGAATTCGAAGACTTCAACAAGCGCGTCCAGGCCTTTTACGGTGACCAGGTGCAGGGCCTCGCCCTGGCCTGGCGCATGCCTTATGGGGTGGATTGCCAGAGCATCACCGGCGCCCTGGCCATGGGTTTCGACCCGAAGCTGTGCGCGGCCAATTGCGGCCCCGCTCGGTCATCGGCCTACTTTGGCAGCGCCTCGTCGCGCCCCTTCAAGGACCACGGCATGCGCCTGGGCATGCTGTTGGCTGCGCGTGATTTCGAAACCGCCAAGGCCTTGATCGACCGCGGCGTGAAGTCCGACGGCAGCCTGGGTTTGCGCGGCGCGCTGCCCGTCACGGCCCACTTTGTCATCACCTCCGACAATGTGCGCAGCGTGCGTCAAGTGTTTTACCCGCCGCCCACGCAGGTCAGCCGCCTGGGGGTGGACGTGCAGATCGACCACACCGACGCGCTCAAGAACGCCGACCGGGTGCTGCTCTACATGACCGGCAAGGCCAACATCGACTGGCTGGACACGGTGAATTTCGTGCCTGGTGCCCTGGCCGATCACCTCACCTCGTTTGGCGGCATCTTCGACAAGCCACATGGGCAGATGACCGCCCTGGCGTGGATCCACGCGGGCGCCACGGCCAGCTACGGCACCGTCAGCGAGCCTTGCGCGCACTGGCAGAAGTTCCCTCACCCGCAGGCGCTGCTGCTGTTCTACGCTCAGGGCGCCACCGCGCTGGAGGCCTACTGGAAAAGCGTGCTGTGGCCGGCCCAGGGCGTGTTCGTGG
>CAIQIL010000153.1 GCA_903871865.1 uncultured Burkholderiales bacterium | reverse complement strand
GCAAGCTGGAAAGCTTTGCAAAGCATTCGCGCGTGCCGGTGATCAACGGCCTGACCAACGAGTTCCACCCCTGCCAGATCCTGGCCGACATCTTCACCTTCATCGAGCACCGCGGCTCGATCCAGGGCAAGGTGGTGGCCTGGGTGGGCGATGGCAACAACATGGCCAACACCTGGCTGCAGGCCGCAGAACTGCTGGGCTTCACGGTGCACGTGAGCACGCCCAGCGGCTATGAAATCGACCCGACCGTGGCGGGCATCTCCAGCAGCGACTGCTACAAGGTCTTCAAGGATCCGATGGACGCCTGCCGCGGCGCCGACCTGGTGACCACCGACGTGTGGACGTCGATGGGCTACGAGGCCGAGAACGAGGCCCGCAAGAAGGCCTTTGCCGACTGGTGCGTGGACGCCGACATGATGGCCGTGGCCAAGCCCGACGCGCTGTTCATGCACTGCCTGCCCGCCCACCGCGGTGAGGAAGTCGAGGCCGACGTCATAGACGGCCCGCAGTCCGTTGTGTGGGACGAGGCGGAAAACCGCATGCACGTGCAAAAGGTGCTCATGGAGTACCTCCTGCTGGGGCGCATTGGCTGAACCAGCCCAGCCCGCCAGCCCGCCAGCCCTCTCAGGCGTGGGCGAAGCGACCGTGCTGGCGGAACAGGCACATGGCCTCGGCCAGGCGGTCGGCCTGGTGCTTGAGGCTGTCGGCGGCGGCGGCGGTTTCCTCCACCAGCGCGGCGTTTTGCTGCGTGGCCTGGTCCAGCATGCCGATGGTGGTGTTGATCTGGCCGATGCCGAGGTTCTGCTCTGAGCTGGACGTGGTGATCTGGCCGACCAGCTCGGTCACCCGGCGCACCTGCTCGACCACCTGACCGATGGTCTCGCCCGTGTTGCCGACCAGCGTGCTGCCGGACTCCACCTGCTCGACGCTGCTCGTGATGAGCTGCTTGATCTCTTTGGCCGCTTCGGCGCTGCGCTGCGCCAGGCTGCGCACCTCGGAGGCCACGACCGCAAAACCGCGGCCCTGCTCGCCGGCGCGGGCGGCTTCCACCGCCGCGTTCAGCGCCAGGATGTTGGTCTGGAAGGCGATGCCATCGATCACGCCAATGATGTCGGTGATCTTGCGGCTGGATTGCTGGATGCCCGACATGGTCGCCACCACGCGGCCGACGGCCTCGCCGCCCTCCACGGCCACGTTCGAGGCCTGGCCGGCCAGGGCATTGGCCTGGTGGGCGTGCTCGGTGCTGTTGCGGATGGTCGCGGCGATCTGATCGACCGAGGCGGCGGTCTCCTGGATGCTGGCGGCGGCCTGCTCGGTGCGTGAGCTCAGGGCCAGGTTGCCGGCGGCGATGTCGTTGGACGCGCCGCGGATGGCCTCGGTGGCCTGACGCACCTGCTCGATGGTGCTGGCGATGCGACCCAGGGCCTCGCGCAGCTTCTGAGAGGCATGGGCGTTGGAGCGGGCCGTCGGCAGGTTCAGGTCCACCACGCCGTCGTCGGACACCAGGTGCTCGGCGATCTCGACGATCTCTTCGGCTGCACGGAACTCGGCCTGGGCGCGGGCGGCCAGGAAGAGCAGCACGCCGCTTTCTGCCACGACGAACAGGGCATGCTCGACCACGCGCAGGAAGCTGGCCTCGCCAAAGCACATCGGGCCCCAGCCCCAGGCCTGGAACTGGTTGAAGCTCAGGTGGTGGATGGCGATGGAGATGGCACCCACGAGGATGGGCACGGCGCGGCGGTACACCACCAGGCAGGCCAGGAAGGCGAACACGGCGAAGTGGGCTTCGTTGTGACCGCGGGACACATGGATCATCAGGCCGACCATGGCCATGCCCAGGAAAGGCAAGGCCGTGCGGCTGAGGGCGCGCTGGGCCCGGCCCATGAAAGCCACCGCCACGCTCACACCCATCAGGGGCACGCCCAGCATCAGCGCGATGCCGACGTTGTCGAAGGCCACACCGTAGGCTTGGGTGCCCAGGAAGGTGGCAAAAATGCCCAGCAGCACGACGAGGTCGTTGGGGTGCAGCGGCGGTGTGGCGGGTTGGGGTGCGGATGCGTTCATGCCTGCATATCGGCATGAAGTCCGCGCCCCTTTAAAGCTGTTCGACGTTCATCGGCTTGCCGTGCACGGAATTTGATCTACATCAAAACCGATACGCCAAGCGCAGGCCGCCCCAATGCCGTCCTGCCACCTCGATGGGGGCAGACGCCTCCTTCAGCAGCACGAAATTGCCACCACCCATGTCGCGGCGGTAGGTTTGCAGCAGGAAGGGCCGCGTGTTGCGCGCCGAGGCCAGGCCGGTGCGGTCGTTGAAGATGCGCCGCCAGCGGCTGTGGGCCGTGTTCCAAACCGCGTCGCCCGGGCGCTGCGGCTGGCAATACGCGCGGTTGTGGGTGGAGATGTAGCCATTGCGGTCGGCCGCGATGCAGAACACCACCTGGGGCAGCGCCTTCAGCGCCGCTTCCTGGAAGCCGGGAAAGAGCGCATCGGTCAGGGCGTTGAAGGCCGTGGCGTGCTGGGGCGGCTGGCTGCCGGAGATGGCTTGGTAGTGCTCGTCGAACAGCTGCGCCTGGGAGATGCGGCCTTGCGCCAGGGCCTCGCCGAGCGCGTGGGCGATCTGGCCAGCGACCTGCTGGGCCATGTGGATGTAGGGCGTGTCGGAGGTTTCGACGCCGCAGGTGGCGATCAGCTCCATCAGGCGCTCGGACACCCCCAGCACCGCTTCGCTGCGGCGCGTGGCCGTGCCCAGCACGTCGCGGGTCTGCTGCACCTCTTGCGCCATGCGGCTGACCTGCTGGTTGATGCCGCTGGAGAGCTGCGCGCTGGATTCGGCCGCGCTGACGATGCGCTGCACGGCCGCTTCCACGCCCAGCAGGGCCTGGTGCACCCGGCGGCCGCTGTCCTGCTGGCCCTTGCCGGCTTTGCCGCCCGCCTGGCCCACCGCTGGGACACCGGGTGCCTCGGAGGTGGTGCTCAGGTCGGCCGCCAGTGACTGGATGCGCTGGTCGAGCGTGGCCACCGTGCCCATGATGGCCTTGGAGATGGACTCCACCTGGGTGGACAGGTCCTTGACCGCATCGGCCACCACGCCAAAGCCCCGCCCGGCCTCACCGGCGCGCTTGGCCTCGACCGAGGCGTTGAAAGCCACCAGCCGCGTCTGCAGGGCGACCTGGGTGATCTGGCGCGCGGCCTCGGACACCTGGTGCAGCGTGCTGACCACGCCCGTGACCTCGCTGCCGACGTGCTCGACGCTGTCGCGCGCGCGCTGCAAGGCCTGCTGGCTGAGCTGGGTTTCGCTGTGGATGTGCTGCTGCGCCTGGCCGATCTGCTGGGCCTGGTGGACCAGCTCGGTCAGAGTGCCGACCTGGCGCTCGGCCACGGCGGCAGAGTCCTCCAGGGTGCCGCGCAGCTGCGCAGCTTCCAGCCCCAGCCCGCTGGTGTCGCGTTGCAGGGTCTGGGCGAGCGCCTGCACGCCGGCATCGGCCGATGCGGCGTCTGGGTGTGCCGGGGCACCGGTCTGCGATGCCGCCGGGGCCGCATCGCGCTTCTTGAACAAGGCCAACATGGGCTTCCTCTTGGGGGGGAAGGCCATCGCCCGAGGGTGCGCTGGGTCTCAGCTCACCACTCTCTGAGCTTGACTCGCAGCCGGGCGATGGACTGGCTGTGAAGCTGACACACGCGCGATTCCGTGACCCCCAGGACCGCTGCGATCTCCTTGAGGTTCATGTCCTGCTCGTAGTACATGCTCATGACGTACTGTTCGCGCTCCGGCAGGTTTTTGATGGCTTCGACCAGCGCGCTGCGCATGCGGTGGTCTTCGAGCAGGCTCAGCGGGTCGTTGCCCTCGTCGGTGACGTGGCGGTCGAGGTAATCGTTGTCGCCATCTTCGCCGCTCATGTCTTCCAGGTAGATCAGCTGGGTGCCGCGCACCTTGCCGAGCATCTCCTGGTAGTCGCCCAGCGCCATGCCCATCTCTTGGGCGATCTCGCTTTCCTGCGTCG
>CAIQIL010000152.1 GCA_903871865.1 uncultured Burkholderiales bacterium | reverse complement strand
TGATCATCCTGGGCAAGCAAGCCATCGACGACGACAGCAACCAGACCGGCCAGATGCTGGCTGCGCTGGCCGACCTGCCCCAGGGCACCTTCGCCTCCAAGGTGGAAGTTGCTGACGGCAAGGTCAAGGTCACGCGTGAAGTCGACGGCGGTCTGGAGACCGTCTCGCTGAGCCTGCCGGCCGTGATCACGACCGACCTGCGCCTCAACGAGCCGCGCTACGTCACGCTGCCCAACATCATGAAGGCCAAGAAGAAGCCCCTGGACACGGTCAAGCCGGCCGACCTGGGTGTGGACGTGGCCCCGCGCATCAAGACGCTGAGCGTCGCCGAGCCTGCCAAGCGCTCGGCTGGCATCAAGGTGGCCGACGTGGCCACCCTGGTGGACAAGCTCAAGAACGTCGCCAAAGTGATCTGAGGAGATAATCCATGACCGTTCTCGTCATTGCTGAACACGACAACCACAGCATCAAGGGCGCGACCCTGAACGTCGTGACCGCGGCCAAAGCCATCGGTGGCGATGTGCACGTGCTGGTGGCCGGTGCCAACGCTGGCGCCTCTGCCGCTGCTGCCGCGCAAATCGCTGGCGTGGCCAAGGTGCTGCACGCTGACTCGGCCGCTTTTGCCGACTCCCTCGCTGAAAACGTGGCCGCCCAGGTCCTGGCCGTGGCCTCCAGCTATAGCCACATCCTGTTCCCCGCCACCGCTTCGGGCAAAAACGTGGCCCCGCGCGTCGCGGCCAAGCTGGACGTGGCCCAGGTGTCGGAAATCACCAAGGTGGTCTCGCCCGACACCTTCGAGCGCCCCATCTACGCTGGCAACGCCATCGCCACCGTGCAATCGGCCGACGCCACCAAGGTGCTGACCGTGCGTGGCACCGCCTTCGATGGCGCAGCTGCCACCGGTGGTTCTGCCGCTGTGGAATCGCTGGCCGCTGTCGCGGACTCGGGCAAGTCGGCCTTCGTGGGCCGCGAGGTGACCAAGTCCGAGCGTCCCGAGCTGGCCGGCGCCAAGATCGTGGTGTCGGGTGGCCGCGCCCTGGGTTCTGCCGAGAAGTTCAACGAAGTCATGTCGCCCCTGGCCGACAAGCTCGGCGCCGCCATGGGCGCGTCGCGCGCTGCCGTGGACGCGGGCTATGCGCCCAACGACTGGCAAGTCGGCCAGACCGGCAAGATCGTGGCGCCTCAGCTGTATGTGGCCGTGGGCATCTCCGGCGCGATCCAGCACTTGGCCGGCCTGAAGGACTCCAAGGTCATCGTGGCCATCAACAAGGATCCGGAAGCCCCGATCTTCCAAGTGGCCGACTTCGGTCTGGAAGCCGATCTGTTCACGGCCGTGCCGGAACTGGTCAAGGCGCTGTGATCTGACACCGCACAGGTTTTCAGGCAGATCACCGTGTCGGCCTGAACACCTTGAACGGGGCGTCTTGCGAGGCGCCCCTTTTTTCCGTTTGAAGTCTCCGGCGTTTGAAACGGAGACACCTGGAGAGACACCATGGCATTCAAAGCACCCGTCAAGGACCAGCTGTTCTGCATGAAGGAGCTGGCAGGCATCGACAAGATCGCCGAGATCCCCGGTTTCGAAGACGCCGGTTATGAAACCGCCCAAGCCGTGCTGGAAGAGTCGGCCAAGTTCAACGAGGGCGTGGTTGCGCCGCTGAACTGGTCGGGTGACCAGGACCACGGCTCGTGGGACAACGGCGTGGTGCGCGCCTCCAAGGGCTTCAAGGAAGCCTACGCCGCGCTGGCCGAAGGTGGCTGGCAAGGCCTGGGTCAGCCCGCCGAGTACGGTGGTCAGGGCCTGCCCAAAATCATCGGTGCCGCCTGTGTCGAGCAGACCATGGCCGCCAACCTGAGCTTCTCGCTGTGCTCGATCCTGACCGGTGGCGCCATCGAAGCCCTGTTGACCGCGGGCAGCGACGAGCTCAAGACCCGCTACATCCCCAACTTGGTCTCCGGCAAGTGGACCGGCACCATGAACCTGACCGAGCCGCAGGCTGGCTCCGACCTGGCCCTGGTTCGCTCCAAGGCCGTCAAGCAGGACGACGGTACCTACCGCATCAGCGGCCAGAAAATCTTCATCACCTACGGTGAGCACGACATGGTGGAGAACATCGTCCACCTGGTGCTGGCCCGCACCCCGGACGCACCGGAAGGCGTCAAGGGCATCTCGCTGTTCGTGGTGCCCAAGCTGATGGTGGGCGACGATGGCG
>CAIQIL010000151.1 GCA_903871865.1 uncultured Burkholderiales bacterium | reverse complement strand
GGCGTGGGCCTGGAGGAAGCGCAGCATCCGGGGCCGCCTTCAGCCCTTGGCTGCCGGCTTGGCAGGGGCTTGGGGCGTGGCCTTGGGTGCGGGTTTGCGCGCAGGTGATTTGCCTGCGGCGGACTTGCGCGCCGACGCCGTCTGGCCGCTGGCCTCGGTGGCGGCCGCTGTCGAGGCGTTGGCCGCCTGCTGCGTCTGGGCGAGCAGGTCGCTCATCGAGGTGCCGACGGTCTGGGCCGTTTGAGACGCTTGGGATGCCAGGTGGGTGAACTGCTCGGTCAGGGTGTCCCACCAGCGCATGGGGTTGATGAGCTCAGGGCCGGCGCCAGCGGGGGCGGCATCGCCGTCGTTCGCGTCTGCCGCGGCCGGGGCTGCTGGCGGTGCTTCGTGGCGGGGGGCTTCGGGCTCGGGGGCTGGCGTGGGGGGCTTGGCCGCAAAAGCCGCGGCCATGTCAGAGGCCACGTTGCGGGCTTTCAGCGCATCGCGCAGGCTGTCCATGGAGACGTTCATGCCCTTGAGCGTGCTCAGCGTCATCTTCTGGACTTCCAGGCCCTGGATGGTCATGGCGACCATGCGGGAGTTTTGCTCCAGCCAGAATTGCACGGTCTTGAGGTCCTGGATGCGCTTGTCGAGCTCTTCCGGGTCCAGCGTGGGCATGGCCCAGCTGCTCAGGCCCGGGTTCGCCGTGTGGCCTGGCATGTTGGGCAGGGCGCTGCCGGCGGCTTTCAGCCAGTCCTGGAAGAAATCCAGACCGGCACCCAGGCCGCCGAAGGCGCTGGCGCGGTTCGTGTCACCGCTGGGGTCGGGGCTGGTGGGGCGTGTCGGCATGGCCATCTCCTGCAAGGCGTGCAGGCCATTGTGCCCCCTGGCGGCCTGGCTGCGAAGGTCTGGCGCGGCGCTGTGTGGCTGGGCTGCGCATGGCACGGCGCTGCCGCACCGCATAATCGGCGCCTTCATGCAACGCCGCGACCTCTTCCGACAACTCAGCCGTGCCGCGGCCGCCCTGGCCTGGCAGCAGGTCTTCGCGTCGGCCGAGCGCCTCCAGCCTGCAGATGCCGGTGATTGGAACGAGCCGGCCGAGGTCTTCACGCTCGGCGTGGCCAGTGGCGAGCCCCAGCCCGATTCGGTGGTGCTGTGGACGCGCCTGGCACCTCGTCCGCTGCAGCCCGACGGCGGGATGCCGGCGCGCGCCTTGCCCGTGCCCTGGGAGGTGGCGCTGGACGCGCGCTTCGCGCAGGTGGTGCGCCAGGGCGTGGCCGTGGCCGACCCGGCCGTGGCGCACAGCGTGCACGTGGTGGCCAATGGCCTGCAGCCCGGGCGCGAATACTTCTACCGCTTCAGCGCGGGCGGGCAGCACAGCCCGGTGGGCCGCACCCGCACGGCACCCGCGCCGGACGCCAAGGTGCGCAACCTGCGCATGGCCCTGGCGTCCTGCCAGCATTACGAGCACGGCTTCTTCACGGCGCACCGCGAGATCTCCGACGCCGATCTGGACCTCGTCGTCTTCGTGGGCGACTACATCTACACGACCGAAGCGCCGCGCCACGCCCGCTTGCGCTCGCACCCGCACGCGTTCGCCAAGGACCTGGCCGCGCGCACCCTGGCCGACTACCGCGTCCACCACGCCAGCTACAAGCTCGATGCCGATTTGCGCGCGGCCCATGCGGCGCACCCCTGGTTGATGGTCTGGGACGACCACGAGGTCATGCCCGACTACGCCGGCGACCACGACCCCTACCTCGACGACGCCCAGGCTTTCATGGCCGTGCGCGCCGCCGCCTACAAGGCCTACTTCGAGCACGTGCCCGTGTCGCCGCACCGCGTGCCGGCCGACGCCAGCATGCCCATGCAAGGCCGCATCCAATGGGGGCAGCTGGCCGACCTGTGGCTGCTGGACACCCGCCAGTACCGCGATGCCAGCGTCTGCAAGGGGTCCGCGGTGCACGCGCCCATGGACGGCAAGGTGCTGTGGCGCTGCCAGGCGGCGGAGGCCGGCAGCCGCACCATGCTCGGGCAGGGCCAGGAAGACTGGTTGGCCGAGGGGCTGGCGGGCAGCGTGGCCAACTGGAAGTTCATCGTGCAGACCACGCAGATGTCGCCAGGCTTGCTGCACCTGCCGGTGGCCGGTGACCTGGTCTATGCCGAAGGCTGGGACGCCTTCCCGGCGGCCCGTGCGCGCCTGATGGAGGCCATCGCCCAACCGCGCGTGCAGGACGTGGTCGTGCTGGGTGGGGACGTGCACCGCCACGTGGCCGCCAACCTGCGCCTGGACCCGCGCGACCGCAACTCGCCCATCGTGGCCAGCGAAATCGTCGCCAGCTCCATCACCAGCAAGGGCCTCAGCGAGCTGGCCAACGCCTGGATCAAGTCGAGCAACCCCGACATCGTCCACATGCGCAGCGACGAGCGCGGCTACGTGCTCATCGACGTGTCGCCGCAGCAGGTCCAGTGCGAGTTCCGCGGCACCCTGCACCCGGTGCGGGCGCAGGCGAAGTTCCGCACCCAGGCGCGCTGCCTCGTCGAGCGTGGCATGCCGGGCGTGCGCAAGGTCTGACCTGGGCGGTGACCCGGGCGGGGCCAGGCCTCAAGCGCAGGCCAGGTCCAGCTCCTGACGCAGCCGGCTGTGGGCGGGCACGCTGGCCAGCAGGAACTCCATCTGGTCGGCCACGATGCGCCGCCCGCGCAGGATCATGTCCTCGTGCAGGCTGGGCACGTAGGGCAGGTAATAGAGAGACCAGCCCAGCTCGTTGAGCGTGCGGTTGCCCTTGCGGCCGTTGCAGTTGCGGCAGGCCGTGATGCAGTTCGTCCAGGAGTCGCTGCCGCCGCGCGAGGTCGGCACGATGTGCTCGCGCGTGAGCGCATCGGCGTGGAAGCGGTGGCCGCAGTAAGCGCAGACCTGGCGGTCGCGTGCAAACAGCTTGTGGTTGGAGATGGCCGGTGCCTGGCGCCAGGCGCGGCTGGGCATGGCCCCGTGCACCGCGATGATGGGGTGCAACTCCAGGCGAGATTGCAGACCCGTCTTGCGCTGGATGCCGCCACGCAGCACCAAAAACGGGTCTCCCAGCGTCCATGCGACGCCGTCGTTGGCGTAGAGCCCCGCCGCTTCCTTGGCCGACAGCCAAGCTTGCGGGCGCCCCGACACGTCGAGTTGCAGCACGTCCATCCGGCCTCCATGAGGACAATGACCGCTCAAGGATAGTGCAGCTTGTGTGACTTTCTCAACCATTTGCGGTGCAATGCGGGCGAGATCCGCATTTCTTTCTGCGAACGTGGCGTCTGGCCGTCTCCCGGCCAAGGACTTGACGCAGCCGCCGCCCGGGGGAAACCCCTGACGAAACGGCTTTGACGCGTCTGGATGACGCCGTCGCGACAGGAAAGCGCAAAAAAATTACGCGCACCCTCTACACAAACGTCTGGATTTCTGCAAAATAGCACGACCGTTCGTTTTATTCCGAGGTGCTCCTGTGTCCCATGCGCTGCCCCAAGAAGCCAAGCCCGCCGCCGATGTGGCGCGTGAGCGTGGCCGTGGTGCGCACAAAGGTCAGCAGACGCGCGCGGCCATCCTCGATGCCGCCCTGAGCCTGGCCTCGCAGATGGGCATCGAAGGGCTGTCGATCGGC
>CAIQIL010000150.1 GCA_903871865.1 uncultured Burkholderiales bacterium | reverse complement strand
AGCTTCATCTACCTGAGCCCGCGCACCCACGACCTGCTGGGCATGACGGGCGACGACATCGTGGCCAAGCCCGGCAGCGTGCGCGCCCTGATCGTGCCCGAAGACACCGAGGCGCTGGCCCAACAGGAAGCGCTGGAACACGCCGGCCAGCCCACCGACACACTGCTGCGCATGCAGGTGCCGGGCAAAGGCTTGCGTTGGGTCCGTCACCGCACCCGCACGCGCCGCCTGCCCAACGGCCAGGCACGCATCTACGGCTTGGTGTCGGACGTCACCGACGACCACGGCCAGGCCCTGGAGCTGCAGCGCGCCCGCGACCTGGCCGAGGCCGCCAGTCAGGCCAAGAGCCAGTTCATGGCCAACATGAGCCACGAAATCCGCACGCCCATGAACGGCATCCTGGGCCTGACCGAGCTGCTGCTGGGCACGCCACTGAACGACAAGCAGCGCCGTTTCGCCCAAGCCGTGTACCGCTCGGGCGAGAGCCTGCTGGAAATCATCAACGACATCCTGGACTTCGCCAAGATCGAGGCCGGCAAGCTGGAGCTGGCCAACAGCGACTTCGTGCTGCGCACCCTGGTCGAAGACACCCTGGAGCTGATGGCACCGCGCGCCCACGAAAAGGGCCTGGAGCTGAGCTTCCGCGAGCAACCCGGCCTGCCCAGCGTCATCCATGGCGACCCGCTGCGCCTGCGCCAGATCCTCACCAACTTGGTGGCCAACGCCATCAAGTTCACCGAGCATGGCGAAGTGGTGGTGGACATCCGCCGCGCCCTCGGCGGCAACGTCATCGCCAACGAGGCCGACCTGCATGCGCCGGTGGAGCTGGAGTTCATGGTGCGCGACACCGGCATCGGCATCCCCAGCGACGTCATCCCGCGCCTGTTCAGCGCCTTCGTGCAGGCCAATGTGGGCATGGCACGCCGCTACGGCGGCACCGGCCTAGGCCTGGCGATTTCCAAGCAGCTCGTCGAGTTGATGGGCGGTCGCATCGAGGCGCACAGTGCGCCGGGCGTGGGCTCGGAGTTCGTTTTCCGCGTGCCCGTGCGCGTGGGCGACACCCAGATCGACATGGCCATGCTGGAAGAGCCCAAGATGCCTTCCTTCAACGTGCTGGTGGTCGATGACAACGACACCAACCGCACTGTCATCGAGAACATGCTCAATGCCTGGGGCATGAACGTGACACAGGCCGCCAATGGCCGCGAAGCCCTGGCCGTGCTGATGGCCCACCCCACCCAGGACGCCGACTTCGACCTCGCCCTGGTGGACATGAACATGCCCGAGCTGGACGGCCTGGGCCTGGCCGAGGCCCTGCGCACCAGCGGGCGCTACCGCCACCTCAAGATGGTGCTGCTGTCGTCGGTGTCCTCGCCGGACGACGTCAAGCGCGCACAGGATGTCGGCTTCCAGCGCTTCGTGCCCAAGCCGCTGCGCAAGGCAGAACTGCGTCAGGCCATCCTGGGCATCTCGGCCGAACTGGGCGGCGACCACCTCCAGGAAGTGCCGCGCCTCAACAAGGCCGTGCTCGTGGTGGAAGACAACCCGGTCAACCAGGAAGTCTGCAGCCAGATGCTCAAGCGCCTGGGCTGCGAGGTCCGCGTGGCCTCCTCGGCCCTCGAAGGCCTGCGCCGCCTGGGCGAGCAGCGCTTTGACCTGGTGCTCATGGACATCCAGATGCCCGGCATGGACGGCGTCGAGGCCCTGAGCTGGTTCCGCCGTGGCTCGAACAACCGCTTCACCTTCCTGACTCCGTCGGACACCCCGGTGATCGCCGTGACCGCCAACGCCCTGGAAGGCGACGAGCAACGCTTCCTGAGCGTGGGTTTCGACGACTACCTCTCCAAGCCCTTCCGCCAGAGCCAGCTGCTCAAGGTGCTGGTCGAGCACACGCAAGCCGAAGGCCTGCCGACCGACTTCGTGGACACTGGCGCACCCGCCGAGGTTGTGGCAGCCGAGGTCACCGCCACGCAGGCTGCCACCCCACACGCCGTCGCGCCCCATGCTGCGCCCGATCTGAGCGCGCCACCCAGCGCCCCGGGAGCAGCCGACGAGCCCATCACCGTGCCCATGGGCCTGCTGGACGTGCCCCGTCCCTTGAGCGAAGCGCCGATGTCGCCACGGGAGGCTCAGGCCGAGGCCATCGCCACTTCCGCACCGGCGTCGGGCCTGACCGTGGCGCCCCTGCCCCCGCCCTTCATCGCACAGCCCGTTCAGCAGCCAGCCCCCCTGACCCCGCCCGAACCCGTCGCAACGCCCGCCCCGTCGAGCAACTTCGCCTTCGATGCCAAGGTGGCCGTTGCAAGCAGCACACACCCCGACGACATTTTCGATGCAGAGGCCCTGCGACGCCTGCGCGAGCTCGACCCACGTGGCGACAACCGCCTCTTCGAACGCGTGGGCAAGGCCTTCGAAACCTCCGTGGGCAGGCTCTTGCCCCAATTGGAGGATGCTTTCAACGTCAATGACACTGCCGCGATCGTGCATGTCGCGCATACACTCAAGTCTTCCTCGGCCAGCATCGGCGCGCTCAAGTTGTCACAACTGTGTGCCGAAATCGAGACCATGATCAGGCGCCAGACCGGTGAAGATTTGAGCGATCGCATCCGCGACATCCCCGCCGAAACCGAGCGGGTGCTTGCGGGCCTGCGCCTGTTGCTGGAGTCCGAGCGATGAGTCTGGGCTCGGTCATCGCGCCGCACGACCACGAAGAGCAACCCCGCGTGCTGCTGGTCGATGACGACGAGGTCAACCTGCTGTTGACCTCGATCGCGCTGCGCGACCGCGGCTTTGCCATCACCGAAGCCAGCTCCGGCGAGCAAGCCCTGCAGATGATGGCCGACTGGCTGCCCGATGTCGTCGTGCTCGACGCCGTCATGCCCGGTCTGGATGGCTTCGCCACCTGCCAGGAACTGCGCCAGATGCCGGGCTATGAATCCGTGCCCGTGCTGATGCTGACCGGCCTGGACGACGACGCCTCCATCACCCGCGCCTACGAGGCCGGCGCCACCGACTTCTTCGTCAAGTGCACGCAATGGAGCCTGCTGTCGGGCCGATTGCGTTACCTGCTGCGTGCATCGCGCACCCGTCACGAACTGGAGCGAAGCAAATCCAAGCTGGCCCGCGCGCAAGACCTCGCCCGCATGGGCAGCTTCGACTGGCGCAAGGGCCTGGGCGACATCGCCTTCTCGGTCGAAGGCCTGCGCGTGTTCGGCCTGGGTGCCACCGACCGGCTGGGCTTGCGCGACTTCGCCCGCATGATGCCGGCCGAAGAGCGACGCGGCTTCCTGCGCATCCTCCACGAGGTGCTGGACCACGGCACCATCCTGTGCAACGACATCCAGGTCAAGCTGTCCGACAACCGCCTGCGCATCCTGCACATCGAGGCCGAGCCGGAGTTCAACGAGCTGGCCAACCTGATCGGCTACACCGGCATCGTCCAGGACGTGACCGATCGCCGCGTGGCCGAAGACAAGATCAAGCACCTCGCCAACTTCGACGTGCTCACTGGCCTGCCCAACCGCCGCCAGATCTTCTGGCGCAGCGAGCGTGCCATCGAGCACGCCAAGCGCTTGAACCACTGCGTGGCCCTGCTGCAGGTCGGCCTGGACCGTTTCAAGATCATCAACGAGAACCTGGGCCACCATGCGGGGGACGAGTTGCTCATCGAGGTGTCGCGCCGGCTGCGTGGCTGTGTGCGCCACTGCGAACAGATCCTCGAAGGCAGCGTGGACATGAACGGCCAGCGCGTGCACCGCACCCTCGAAGCCGTGGGCCGCCTGGGCGCCGACGAGTTTGTCGTGCTGCTGCCCGAAGTCGCCAATGAGCGCGAGGCCATGGACACGGCCCACGTGCTGCTCAACGCGCTGCGCGAACCCATGATGGTGGCGGGCCAGGAATGCTTCATCACCGCCAGCGTGGGCGTGGCCTTGTTCCCGGCCCACGGTCTGAACGTGGCCGACCTGCTGCGCAATGCCGATGTGGCCATGGACCTGGCCAAGAGTCAGGGCCGCAACACCGCACAGCTGCACGACCCGCAACTCGCCAGCAAAGGCCGCGTGCGCCTGGACCTCGACACCGCCCTGCACAAAGCCCTGGAGCGCAACGAGCTGGTGTTGCACTACCAACCCAAGATCGACGTGCGCACCAACCGCATGGTTGGCGCCGAAGCACTGATGCGCTGGAACCGCAACGGCCAGCTCGTGCCCCCGAGTGATTTCATCCCGCTGGCCGAAGCCACCGGCCTGATCAACCAGATGAGCTTGTGGGCCATCGACGAGGCCGCCCGCCAGGCCGCCGAATGGCAGAAGGCCTTCGGCTTCGATGCCTCGATCGCGGTCAACCTGCCCTCGCGCCTGTTCGAACAAAGCGACCTCGTTGAAAAGATCGAAGCCATCCTCGCGGCCCGGGGCGTGTCGCCCCGCTGCATCGAGCTGGAGATCACCGAAACCGGGCTGATGAAGGACCTGCAGGGCGTCGTGCCCTCGCTGCACCGCCTCAACCAGCTGGGCACCGAGATCTCCATCGACGACTTTGGCACCGGCTACTCGTCGCTGGCCTACCTGACCTCGCTGCCGATCAGCGAGCTCAAGATCGACCGATCCTTCGTGCGCGACCTGGGCGACACGCCGCAAAGCTCGGCGGTGGTCTCGGCCATCATCGCGCTGGCACGGGCCCTGGGGCTGCGCGTCATCGCCGAAGGCGTGGAAAAAGCATCGCAGATGGAAGTGCTCTACAACCTGGGCTGCCACATCTGCCAGGGCTTCCTGTACGCTCGTCCCATGCCCGCATCCCAAGTCGAACAATGGCTGATCGACACCCAGTCCGGCCTGGCCCAGCCTCCTGTGGGCGGTGCCGCGGTCCATGACTTGCTCCCCAAGATGATGGGTGCGCACCGCTGACCCATGAGCACGCCCCCGACGACCACGCCGGCCAACCTGGCCAAAGCCGCCTTGCGCCGCCTGGCCGAACAAAGGCTGGAGCCCACCCCCGACAACTTCCGCAAGGCCTACGAGGCCGAGTCGGGCATCACCAGCGAGGCCGACAGTGCGCCCCCAGCGGTCGCTGCGCCCAACCAGGCGATCAACCAGGCTGAAGAAGGCGAGCGCTGGTCCAAGCTGATCGGCCGCATCCTGCGCGGTGCCGAGCGCGGAGGCCGCCAGTGGACCTCCGCCCGCAAGAAGGACAGCCTGCAGCGCGTGCTGGAAGGCAGCAAGAACTCCGGCCAGCGCCTGCACCAGCGCCTGAGCCAGCTCGTGCAAAGCTGGGACAGCGACACGCTCGACAACACCTTGATGGACGATGTGGCCGAATCGCCGGCATCGCCTGCGTCGCCGGACATGGGGCAGGCATCCCCCCCACCGACTGAACCGCTGACCACGGCGCCCCCAGCCAGCACCGAGTGGCCCGCCAACGCGGCCCATGCGGCCGAGCAACTGAGCGACACCGTCCACGCCGCCCTGCCCCTGGCCCCTGCCAGCGGTTCCGAAGCGGGCGAGGCCCTGCGCCAGGCGCTAGCCGCCACCCGCCAAGCAGCACAGGCGCCCGAAGCCCTGGACGCCGCCCGCCAGGAGCTCACGCAGGCCTGTGAACAGGCGCGCCGCGTCATCGAGCACCGCCACAGCCTCATCGACCAGCTCACCACGCTGTGCCAGTCGCTGACAGACAGCCTGGTGGACCTCGCTGAAGACGACAGCTGGGTGCAAGGCCAGGCCCAGGCCATGCGTCACCAGCTGGAGACGGGCCTGAACCACCGCGGTGTGCGCCACGTGCAGCAGTTGCTGGGCGATGCCCGCGAACGCCAGAAGCAGCTCAAGGTGGAGCGCGCGGCCGCACGCGATGCGCTCAAGCACCTCATCCACCAGATGCTGCAGGAAATCGGCGAGCTGGGCAGCACGACCGACCGCTTCCAGTCCAATCTGGGCCGCTACGCCGACACCATCGGCCAGGCCGACTCCCTGGAAAGCCTGACGGGCGTGGTGCGCGAGATGGTCGAGGAAAGCCGCGCCGTGCAGTCGGTCGTGGCGCAAACACAGGTGCGCCTGCACGACGAACACGCCAAGGCCAATGCCTTGACCGAGCGCGTGCGCACGCTGGAAGACGAAATCCGCAAGCTGTCCGACGAGGTCTCGACCGACCCGCTCACCCAGATCGCCAACCGCCGCGGCATGATGCGCGCCTTCGAGGCCGAACAGGCGCGCGTGGACCGCCAGGGCGCGTCACTGGCCATCGGCCTGCTGGACGTGGACAACTTCAAGAAGCTCAACGACCAGATGGGCCACCAGACGGGCGACGAGGCCTTGAAGTTCCTCGCGCGGCGCGTGGGTGAGTGCCTGCGCCCGGTCGATGTGGTCGCACGCTACGGCGGCGAAGAGTTCGTCGTGCTGCTGCCCGACACCCCGGCCGAGGAAGGCCAGCAGGTGCTGACCCGCCTGCAGCGCACGCTGAGTGCCGAGTTCTTCACGCACGAGGACAAGAAGGTCTTCATCACCTTCTCGGCCGGCGTGACGAGCTACCGCCTGGGCGAGGCCATCGAGGCCGCGCTGGAGCGTGCCGACGTGGGCCTGTACGAAGCCAAGCGCACGGGCAAGAACCGCACCTGCATCAACTGAGGCGCCTCAGTTCAGGCGCTTCAAAGCCTGCGGGATCAGCCCCGGCAGGTCATCGGCGATCAGGCCAGGCCCAAAGGCCGCGGCCGCCTCCCCATGCAACCAGACGGCGGCACACGCCGCTTGCCAGGCCGGCATGCCTTGGGCCAGCAAACCCAGGATCATGCCCGCCAGCACATCGCCTGCGCCCGCCGTGGCCAGGCAGGGCGGCGCGTGGCGGTTGATGGCCGCGCGGCCATCGGGCGTGGCCACCACGGTGTCGGCGCCTTTGAGCAGCACCACGGCGCCGCTGAGGCGGGCGGCGGCCCGCGCCCGCGAGAGCTTGTCCCCAGTCAGGCCGACGCTCGGATCGCGGAACAGGCGGGCGAATTCGCCCTCGTGCGGCGTCAGCACCACCGGTCGGCTGTGGCCGGCAATGGCCGCGAACAGCAAAGCCGGGTCGTCGGCAAAGACGGTCAGGGCATCGGCGTCCAGCACCACGGGCCGGCCGCTGGCCAGCACCGTCAGCACCAGCCCCTTGAGGCCACTGGGCTGCGTGCCACCCAAGGCGCCCGGGCCGATGAGGAGGGCGCTCAGGCGGTGGTCTTCCAGCAGGCTCTCCAGGCCAGACTGCCATTGCGTGGCACCCTCGCCCGCCACCGGGTGCACCATCACGCAGGTCAAGGCGGCAGCGTGGATGGCCCAGGCCTGCTGCGGCACGCAGACCGTGGTCAGGCCTGCACCGGTGCGGGCCGCCGCCAACGCGGACAAGCGCGCGGCCCCCCGTCATCAAGGGGCCGCTCCACACCAGGGCGTGGCCACGGTGGTACTTGTGGCCGGCGGCATCCACCTGCGGCCACTGGTTGCGCCACAGCGCGGGCTGGTTGTCCCAGGTCTGGACGCCCAGCTCGGGCAGCACATCGTCGGGGATGCCGATGTCGGCCACCACCACCTCGCCGCACAAGGCACGCGCCGGCATCAGCGCATGCGCGGGCTTGAGCCGGAAGAAGGTGACGGTCAGGGCGCAGGCCACGGCGCCGTCGGCCTGGCCGTCATCGCCCCAGACGCCGCTGGGCACGTCCACCGCGACGATGGGCAGGCCACGCACATGGGCCAGGTCCAGAACCTCGCGCGCCACGCCGTCCAGCGCGCGGCTGAGGCCGGCACCGAACAAGGCATCGACGACCAGCGCCGCGCCCTGCAGGGCCTGAGACGCCAAGGCCTGCCAGCCGGGCGAACCATCGGGGCCATCGGACGGCCCATCGCCCACGCCAGGCCATGCCGCCAGACAGGCCTGTGCCGCGAGCGCGGCATCGCCATGCAAATCCTCAGGAAGGACCAGGCTGGCCACCGTCACCGGCCAGCCGGCCGCGCGCAACAGCCGCGCCACCACCCAGCCATCGCCGCCGTTGTTGCCCGGTCCGCACAACACCGCCACGGGTCTGGGCGACCAGCGCTGCACGATGGCATCGGCCACCGCGCGGCCAGCCGCTTGCATCAGGGTGAAGCCGGGCGTGCCCCGGGCCATGGTGGTCGCATCGGCGCGGGCCATCTGCGCCACGGTGAGGATGTCTGGGCTCATGGGAAACGGAGTGAACGGTCACTGGGCTGCCAAACCAGCCCTGGAGCACCCACTGTCGCACAGGCCAGCGCCCGTGGACACCCGTCGGCCGCACCAAGTGCGCAAAAAGCGCCAGCGTGCTCAGTACGCCACTTGCGCCGAGAGGTACAGGCTGCGCTGCCCCGGCTTGTTGGCGATGTTGCCCAGCTCCAGCCAGGCGGCGGTCAGGCTGACATGGCGGGTCGGGAACCAGGCCACGAAAGCGTCGCAGGCGTTCTCTTCGCGGAAGGCGCTGAGCTTGTCGGGCTTGACGCGGAACTCGGCGCCCACGGCCAGGTCGTCGCGCAGCAGCACCGCCATGCTGACCTCGGGCATCAGGCTGTGGCTGTCGCTGCGGTCACCGCCAAAACCCAGCAGGCCGAACTGGTTCGCACGGGTGGCGCGCAGGGTCGCATTGACCAGCAGGTTGCGACCCCACACCGCCCCCAGCCAGACCTTGGTGGCGCTGATGTAGAAATCGCTGTCGGCATTGCGCAGGGCGCCCAGCAACTGGGGCACCACACCGAAATCTTCGTTGACCTTGTACTGCAAGCCCACGCTGATCTGGGGCCACCAGGTGTCCTGGTCGTACAGGGCGTTGCCGGTGATGCGCCACTTGGCGCCCAGCACGTTCATCCGCGCCGTCTCGCCGGGCACGGTGTCGCTGAACTTGAAGCTCCAGCGCGCCATCGACACCTCGACGGTGTCGTTCACGCCCACCGCCGCACCCTGGATGTTGAGGTTGTAGCCGCCCTGGGTGCGGATGTGGGTGGCATAGGCCGATGCCCCCATCTGGTTGCTGCTGCCCAGGCCACCCACCACCGCCCAGGGCACCAAGCCGCCGCCGGCAGCGCCTTCCACCTGGGACACGCCCGATGTGGCCAGGATGCGGTCGCCGGCCCAAGCGCTCGTTGTCAGGTTCAGCACCACGCATGCCACCGCCATCGCAGGGGCTTTGGGGCTTGCCCCGAGGCGAAGATGATGGGCGAAAGCGATGATGGTGCGGTGGGAGAACAACATGGTGCGAACAGGTCGGATCGTCTTCAGTTGAGGGTGATATCGGTCGATGAATGCCCAACTGAACCCGGCTCATCGGTCGATTGAAAACCGTGCAATGGTGCACATTCGGTGCCGATGCCCCCCAAAGTGACGCCCATGGCTTTGACCCGCACACGCCCCCATCCTTGCGCCGCCCTACTGCCCATCCTGGTGGGGCTGCTGATGTCTGCCTGCGCGCAACCAACCCAAGACAAGCCTGCGCTCTACCAGCAGCTGGGCGGCACGGCCACCATCGACACCTTCACCCACAAGGCCGTGGCCCGCGCGGCGCAAGACCCGCGCACACGCCGCACCTTCGATGGTGTGCGCCTGAGCCACCTGCAGCAAAGCATCTCCGCACACCTGTGCACAGTCGCCGATGGCCCCTGCCTCTACGAGGGCGAGACCATGCGCAATGCCCATGGCGACCTCGCCATCACAGGCGCTGAATTCGACGTGCTGGTGCAAATGCTGCGCGAAGAAATGGACGCCGCCAACGTGAGCACCGCCGCCAAGAACGAGTTGCTGCGACGTCTGGCGCCCATGCGCCGCGACATCGTGGTGCGCTGAACACCCCCGACACCTGGCCCATGCCGAGGACCCAGACCATGCGTCACCTTGTTGCACCCCTTGTGCCCGCCGCGCTGCGCACCTTCAGTGCAGCCGCCCTGGCGATGCTGCCCTGCCTGGCCATGGCGGTGCCCGTCGAGGTCACCGTGCTCGATGCACGCAACACACCCTTGAACGACGCCGTGGTGTCCATCGAGGTGAAAGGCGTCAAGCCCACCGCTGCGGCCGGGACGCAGGCCGAGTTGGCGCAACGCAACCGCAGCTTCGCGCCCAGCGTGTTGCCGATCCAGACCGGCACCTCGGTGCAGTTCCCCAACCTCGACACGGTGCGCCACCACATCTACTCCTTCTCGGCCGCACGCCCCTTCGAAATCAAGCTCTACGCCGGCACACCCGCCAGCCCGGTGACCTTCGACAAAGCAGGCACGGCGGTGCTGGGCTGCAACATCCACGACCGGATGGCCGGCTTCATCCACGTGGTCAACACGCCCTACTTTGCCAAGACCTCGTCCTCCGGGGTGGCGCAGCTGGACGTGCCCGCGGGCGAGCACACCGTCCAGGTCTGGCACCCCAGCCTGGCCGACACCCGCCAGCCCCTGCGTCAGCCCTTGAAAGTGCTGGCCACGGGCGCTCAGAGCCTCACCCTGACCTTGCCCGCCAACGGCACCAGCACACCGCCGGGCAAATGAACGAAGCTCCGCCCCGGCAAATCGACGACATCCGCTGGCACAGCCGGCTGAGCCTGCGCATCGTCGCCGTGTTCCTGGGCCTGCTGGTGCTGGTGCAGGTGGTCACGCTCGCGCTGGTGCGCACAGGCATCGACGACAACGCCCGCGAGCACCTGAGCGAACAGCTCAACCTCGGTGAGCAGGTGTTCATGCGCCTCTTGCACCAAAACGCCGACCACTACATCGAGTCAACCCGCGTGCTGGCGCTGGACTTTGGCTTCCGCACGGCCATCTCCAGCAACGACCAGGCCACTATCACATCCGCCCTGGTCAACCACGGCGAACGACTGGGCGCCGGTTTCGCCGTGCTCACGGACACCGCAGGCCACATCCGCGCCAGCACGACCGAGCTGGGCCAGGCCACGGACGGCCTGGTGTCCAGCCTGATGCTGCAAGCTGGCAGCGAGCAAGCCCAGGACAGCAGCGACATCCACGTGATGGTGCTGGACGGTCGGCTCTTCCAACTGGTGACCGTGCCCGTGAAAGCGCCCTTGACGATTGGCTGGGTGGTCATGGGCTTCCGGCTGGACAGCGCCCTGTTGCTGGACATGCGGCGCCTCACCGGCGTGGACGTGGCCATCCTCAGCCGCCAGGGAAAGCTGCCCTGGCAGAGCACCTTGTCCCAACTGCCCCAGGCCAGCGCACAAGCCCTTTTGACGCAGTGGTCGCCGATGGCCGAAGCGGTCCGAGAGCAAGGCAAATCACCGGGCATGCTGGCGCTGCCCGAGGGCGACCATGTCTGGCGCAGCATCACGCTCGAAGGCCCCCAAGGTCAGGAGGTCGAGGCGCTCCTGCTGCGTTCCGAGAGCGAAGCTGTGGCGCCCTACCACCGCCTGGAAGGGTCCATCTTGCTGTTCAGCGTGCTGGGCGTGATCGTGTTTGCCGTGGGCAGCGCGGTCACGGCACGCCGCATCGTTGGCCCGGTGCACACGCTGACCAAGCTGGCACAGCGCCTCTCGGATGGCGACTACGCCGTGCCGGTGCCGCAGCAAGGCAAGGACGAGATCGGCGCCTTGAGCATCGCCTTCGAGTCCATGCGGCAGGCCATGCAGCAGCGCGAAAGCGAAATCCGCGCCGTGGCCTTCACCGATGGCCTGACCCAGATGCCCAACTGGGCACGCTTCTCGGCCGATGTCAAAGAAGCCGTGGCCGACGTGCGGCAGCAACCCGGCAGCGCCTGTGCCGTGCTCATGCTGGACCTCGACCGCTTCAAGCACGTCAACGATGTGCTCGGCCACGACACCGGCGACCAACTGCTGCAACTGGTGGGCCAGCGCTTGCGCCGCCTCATCTTCGACCCCCGCAACACCGTGGCCCGCCTCAGTGGCGACGAGTTCGCCGTGCTGCTGCGCCAGGGCGATCTGGCCCAGGCCAAGGCCGTGGCACGCACCATCCTCGACCGCCTGGACGCACCGCTCATGCTCAACGGCCAGACGGTGGACCTCGGCGCCGGCATCGGCATCGCCGTGTACCCGGAGCACGCGAGCGATGGCGACGAACTGATCCGCCGCGCCGAAGTGGCCATGTACAAGGCCAAGCAAACCCACCTCGGCCACATCGTGTTCCGGCCCGAACTGGACATGCGCTCCGACGAGGCCCTGTCCCTGCTCGGCGAGTTGCGCCGCGCCATCGAGCACCAGGAACTGCGCCTGTTCCTTCAGCCCAAGGTCTGCATGGCCAGTGGCGAGGTCAAAGGCGCCGAGGCCCTCGTGCGCTGGCAGCACCCCACGCGGGGCATGGTGCCGCCCATGAAGTTCATCCCCTTCGCCGAACAAACCGGCTTCATCCGCCAGATCACGTACTGGCTGCTGGAAGAGTCGGCCCGCATCTGGCGCCAGTGGGCCGACAGCGGCGTGCGGCTGGACCTCTCGGTCAACCTGTCGGCGCGCGACCTGATCGACTCCGACCTGCCCGCGCACCTCAACCGCCTGCTCATCCTGCACGGCGTGCCGCCCGAGCACCTGTGCCTGGAGATCACCGAAAGCGCCATCATGGACGACCCGAACCACGCCCTGCAAACGCTGGAGCAGTT
>CAIQIL010000149.1 GCA_903871865.1 uncultured Burkholderiales bacterium | reverse complement strand
GTCATGGCAGCAGAGGTCAAGAGCGATGGCAGACGGCTCGGGCGCGGCAAGGGTGCGCGAGCGAACCGGCAAAGCGCCGATACTATCGCCATGCGACCCGGAAAAGGCAAGGCAATTTCTCCCAGCGGTGACTTTGGCGTGGCCCGGCAAGCGCGCCAGGCGCCCCCCACACCGCCCACACCCCGGCCACCCCAGGCACGTCTGGACCGGCTCGACGCCCTGCGTGGCCTCGCCCTGGTCTGGATGGCCACCTTCCATTTCTGCTTCGACCTGGCCAACGAGCGCCTGATCGACGCGAATTTCTACACCGACCCGCTCTGGACCACGCAGCGCACCTGCATCCTCTCGCTGTTCCTGCTGTGCGCGGGGGCCGGTCAGGCCGTGGCCACCGACCAGGGCCAGAGCTGGGCGCGCTTTTGGCGGCGCTGGGCGCAGATCGTGGGCTGCGCCGCGCTGGTGAGCGCCGGCAGCGCCTTCATGTTCCCGCAGAGCTGGATTTCCTTCGGCGTGCTGCATGGCATGGCGGTGATGCTCATCGTCGCACGGCTCACAGCCGGCTGGGGCGCATGGCTGTGGCCTTTGGGCGGGCTGGCGCTGTGGCTGCCACAGCTCGTGGCGGACCCGCTGTTCGACACGCGGCTCACCAACTGGGTGGGCCTGGTCACGCACAAACCCATCACCGAAGATTTCGTGCCCGTGCTGCCCTGGCTGGGCGTGATGTGGTGGGGCCTGGCCGGCACGCGCTGGCTGCTGGCGCACCGCAGGCACTGGCTGAGCAGCGGCACGTTGGCGCCCACCGCGGGCGGCACTTCGGGCCACAATGGCGCCCGTGCGGTGACGCCATCCCCTCGGGTTTGGCGGCTGTTGACCACCCTGGGCCGCTGGAGCCTGACGTTTTACATGGTGCACCAGCCGGTGCTGATCGGCGGCCTGATGGCCTGGATGCAGCTCAGCGGCCATGCCCGTTCTTAGCATCTCCTGACACCCCTGCCCGAACCCCCATCTTCCTGACGACCATGACCCAAGACGAACTCAAAACCCTGGTGGGCCAAGCCGCCCTGCAATACGTGCCCGAGGGCAGCATCGTGGGCGTGGGCACCGGCTCCACGGTGGACAAGTTCATCGACGCCCTGGGCGAGGCCCTGAAGGCCAAACCGCAGCGCGTGGCCGGGGCGGTCTCCAGCTCGGTGCGCAGCACGCAGCGCCTGCAGGCCCTGGGCGTGCCGGTGCTGGAAGCCGAGGCCGTGAGCGGCCTGGGTGTGTACATCGACGGCGCCGACGAGATCGATCACGCCGGGAACATGGTCAAGGGCGGCGGCGCAGCGCTGACGCGCGAGAAAATCGTGGCCGAACTGGCCGAGCGCTTCGTCTGCATCGCCGACGACTCCAAGCTGGTCGAGACCCTGGGCCGTTTCCCGCTGCCAGTGGAGGTCATCCCCATGGCCGCGGCCCAGGTCATCCGTGCCTTCGCCGCACAAGGTGCTCAGGCCCAGGTGCGCGCTGGCGTCACGACCGACAACGGCAATGTCATCGTCGATGTGACGGGCCTGCAGATCGCGCAGCCGGCCCAGTTCGAGGCCGACGTCAACCAGTGGCCGGGCGTCGTCACCGTGGGTGTGTTCGCCCGCAACAAGGCCGATGTCTGCCTGCTGGGCACGGCCCAGGGCGTCAAGACCCTGAGTTTCTGATCACGGCTTGGCGGTGATCGCCTTCAGCCAAGCGCTGCCCAGGCGGCGGTTGGCCTCGGCGGTGGGGTGGTTGTCGTCCCAGAACAGGTGGTTGTCCGGGTCGGCACACACGGGTCGGGTTTCGAACTGCGTCAGGTTCAGCCCGCCTGGGTGACAGGCGTCCGTGAGGTTCTTGCCTTCGGCGCGCCCCTTGTCCATTTCTGCCTTCAGGAAGCTCAGGGTGTCGAAGCTCATGATGCGCGCCTGCGGGTAGCGCTGCGCCGAGGCTTGCAGGGCCTTGCCCAGCACGTCGGAGAACTGCAGGCTGTACTTGCTGGCGTTGGCGATGTAGCCGGGCTGCTGCTTGTCCAGCTGGCGGGCCCGTGGCGTGATGCCCAGGTCCGGCATGGTCGGCACGAAAAAGTAGCGCGCGCCGGTGTTGTAGAGGCTGGTGATGGCCTGCTGGATGTTGGCAGCAGCCTTGTAGGCCGTCAGGGCGTTCATGCCACCGGGGAAGTAGTAGTCGTCCGGGCCGGTCCAGATCACGTACAGCGCCTTGGGGTCGGCACGGCCCGTGCCCGGCAGCACGCTGAAGATGCCACCGACCACTGGCACGGTGGGCAGGGAGGGCACCAGGGATTGGCGGTTGAGGTGCTCGGTGACCTGGCTCAGCACGCCCAGCGGGATGCCGGGGATGAGCGTGAGGTAGCCGCTGAGTGCGCCCGAGAACGCGTGATTTTCGATCTCCACGCCCATGCCCTTGGCCAGCACCTCGACGGCGACGGGACCGTTGCAGAAGCGGCCTTCGAAGGCGGGAGGGCGCGGGTCGCCGGTGCCGAAGAGGGCTTTGGTGAAGTCGTAGTAGCGGTGCGTGTCGGACATGCTGTCGCTGAGCACGACCATCTTCGAGTACTGGGCGGACGCGGCACTGGCGCCGAACAGGCTCAGGCAGGCGGCGAGCAGGGGCAGCCGCAGGGCAGGGTGCAAGGTCATGGAACTCTCCTGATTTGATGTGATTGAGTGGCAACCTTAGAACGTTGCCAAGACAGCTGCAATCGTCAGGAGGGGGTTCCAGCCCCCTTGTTCAGGTGTGCTTCAAGTGGGCAGGTTCAGGTGGCCGAGTGCGCCCAGCGCCGCTTGCCGGCCGGTGGCCAGGCTGGCCGTGAGCAGGTAGCCGCCGGTGGGGGCCTCCCAGTCGAGCATTTCGCCAGCGCAGAACACCCCGGGCAGGGCGCGCAGCATGAGGTGTGGGTCCAGCGCCTCGAAGCGCACGCCGCCGGCGGTGCTGATGGCCTCGTCCATCGGGCGCGCGGCCGACAGCGTGATCGGCAAGGCCTGCAGGGCCAGCGCCAGCGCATGCGGGTCGTTGAGCTGCTCGGACGTCAGCAGCTCGTGCAACAGCGCCATCTTCAGGCCTTGCAGGCCCAGGCGGCTCTTGAGGTGGGTGCTCAGGCTGCGCGGGCCACGGGCGCGGCGGGTTTCGGTCAGCACCGTTTCGGCGCTGTGCGAGGGCAGCAGGTTGAGGTGCACGGTGGCGCTGCCTTCGGCGGCGATGCGGTCGCGGATGGCCGCTGAGAAGGCGTAGATCAGGCTGCCTTCGACGCCGGTGTCCGTCAGGACGAACTCGCCTTGCTGCTGCCGGGTGTGGCCTTGCAGGTCGGTGAAGCTCAGGCTGACGGGTTTGACCGGTTGCCCGGCAAAGCGGCTGCGCAGGTGTTCGCTCCAGTGCGCACGGTCGGGGCCGGTGGCGGCCACATCGAAACCGCAATTGGCCGGGCGCAGCGGTGCGACCTCCACGCCCTTGGCTTGCAGCCAGGGCAGCCAGGCGCCGTCGGAGCCCAGCCGCGACCAGCTGCCGCCGCCCAGGGCCAGCACCGTGGCCTGGGCGTGGACGAGACGCTCGCCGTCTGGCGTGGCCATGCGCAGCGCGGGGCTGTGACCTTCGTCGGTCGCATCGGCAGGGGCGACATCGGTGTTGGCATCGGCCCAGCCCAGCCAGCGGTGGCGCATGTGGAAGCGCACGCCTTGCTGGCGCAGGCGGTGCAGCCAGGCGCGCAGCAGCGGCGCGGCTTTCAAGTCTGTGGGGAAGACGCGGCCGGAGCTGCCCACGAAGGTCTCGATGCCCAGGCCCTGGGCCC
>CAIQIL010000148.1 GCA_903871865.1 uncultured Burkholderiales bacterium | reverse complement strand
GCCCAAGCTGTGCAACCTGAAGGACCTGATCACGGTCTTCCTGGAGCACCGCCGCGAGGTCGTGACCCGCCGCACCGTGTTCGAGCTGCGCAAGGCGCGCGAGCGTGGCCACGTGCTGGAAGGCCTGGCCGTGGCGCTGGCCAACATCGACGAGTTCATCGAGACCATCAAGACCTCGCCGACGCCGCCGTTGGCCAAGACGGCCCTGATGGCCAAGAGCTGGGATTCGGGCCTGGTGCGCGAGATGCTGTCGCGCGTCGATGGCAACCCGCAGCTCTACCGCCCGGAAGGCCTGCCACTGAGCTTCGGCATGCAGTCGGACGGCCTGTACCGCCTGTCGGAAGACCAGGCCGGCGAGATCCTGCAGATGCGCCTGCAACGCCTGACGGGCCTGGAGCAGGACAAGATCATCGGCGAGTACAAGGACGTGATGTCGCAGATCGCCGACCTGCTGGACATCCTGTCCAAGCCGGAGCGTGTCTCGACCATCATCTCCGACGAGCTGGGCGCCATCCGCACCGAGTTCGGCCAGACCAAGCTGGGCGCGCGCCGCGCGACCATCGAGCACAACGCGCAGGAGTTGGGCACCGAAGACCTGATCACGCCCACCGACATGGTGGTGACGATCTCGCACACCGGCTACATCAAGAGCCAGCCGCTGAGCGAGTACCGCTCGCAAAAGCGCGGTGGGCGCGGCAAGCAGGCCACGGCGACGAAGGAAGACGACTGGATCGACCAGCTCTTCATCGCCAACACGCACGACTACATCCTGTGCTTCAGCAACCGCGGCCGCGTTTACTGGATCAAGGTGTGGGAAGTGCCGCAGGGCTCGCGCAACTCGCGCGGCAAGCCCATGGTCAACATGTTCCCGCTGGAAAAGGACGAGCGCATCAACGTGGTGCTGCCGCTGACCGGTGAGTTCCGCAGCTTCCCCGAAGACCACTACGTCTTCATGTCCACCAAGATGGGCACGGTCAAGAAGACGCCGCTGACCGACTTCAGCAACCCGCGCAAGGCCGGCATCATCGCCGTGGGCCTGGACGACGGCGATGTGCTGGTGGGCGCGGCCCTGACCGACGGCAAGCACGACGTGATGCTGTTCTCTGACGGCGGCAAGGCCGTGCGCTTTGACGAAGACGATGTGCGTCCGATGGGCCGTGGCGCCCGCGGCGTGCGCGGCATGATGCTGGAAGACGGCCAGTCGGTCATCGCCATGCTGGTGGCCGAAGACGAAACCCAGAGCGTGCTGACCGCCACCGAGAACGGCTACGGCAAGCGCACGAGCATCGTCGAGTACACCCGCCACGGTCGCGGCACCAAGGGCATGATCGCCATCCAGCAGTCGGAGCGCAATGGCAAGGTGGTTGCGGCCACGCTGGTGCGTCCGGAAGACGAGATCATGCTGATCACCGACAAGGGCGTGCTGGTGCGCACCCGTGTTTCCGAAATCCGCGAACTCGGCCGCGCCACCCAGGGCGTGACCCTGATCGGCCTGGACGAGGGCTCCAAGCTCAGCGGCCTGCAGCGCATCGTGGAAAACGACGCACAGGCAGTCGATTCCGACGAAGCCGCCGGTGACGAGACCCAGGGCGACGAGAGCGTTTGAGAGCGAGCCACGCATGATGCTTCGCCCCTATAACTTTTCCGCCGGACCTGCTGCCATGC
>CAIQIL010000147.1 GCA_903871865.1 uncultured Burkholderiales bacterium | reverse complement strand
CGTGGTCGTGCCCATGGCCATGTTTGTGGCCGTGGTTGTCGTCCTTGAGGAACTCGGGGTCTATGTCGAGCTTCGCGTTCAGGTTGAAGCCCTTGAGGTCGAACACCTCCTTGAGCGGCACTTCGCCAAAATGCACGCGCTTTTGCGGTGCACGCGGGTTCATGTGCTTGATGCGGTGGGCCAGGGCGTCGGCTTCGTCGCCCGAGACCAAGTCGGTCTTGCTCATGAAGATCAGGTCGGCGAAACCGACCTGGCGGCGCGCTTCCTGGCGGGCGTCGAGCTGCTGGTTGCCATGCTTGGCGTCCACCAGGGTGACGATGGCGTCGAGCAGGTAGCTTTCGGCGATCTCGTCGTCCATGAAGAAGGTCTGGGCGACGGGGCCCGGATCGGCCACGCCGGTGGTCTCGATGACGACGCGCTCGAAATTCAGCGTGCCGGCCTTCTTTTGCTTGACCAGATCGGCCAGGGTCTCGCGCAGGTCCTCGCGGATGGTGCAGCAGACGCAGCCGTTGCTCATCTGGACGATGTGCTCTTCGGTGTCGGCGACGAGGATCTCGTTGTCGATGTTTTCTTCACCGAATTCGTTTTCGATGACGGCGATTTTCTGGCCGTGTGCTTCGGTGAGCAGGCGCTTGAGCAGCGTGGTCTTGCCGCTGCCGAGAAAACCGGTGAGGATGGTGACGGGAATCAGGCTCATGGGGTGAGTGTAGCCCCCTCGGCGCCCCTTGCCCTGTGCTGGCGCAGAGGAACTGTCGCAGGCATGGGGTATTCTTGGGGCTCATCCACCAAGACACCCCTGCCGTGTCCGACACAGTTCCCAGTCGATCTTCCAAGGCCGACACCCCCCGAGAGCGTTCGCCAGAGCGCTCCAGCGACCGGTCGAATGACCGACCGCACGACCGCACGCACGATCGCTCTCATGACCGCGCCCATGGCGGGCCTCTTCGCCGTGAGCGCGACCCGCGCAGCATGTTTGTGCGCCTGGTCGAGTTCCTCTCGCCCGGGCCTGACTCCACCGCCGAGTTGATCCAGACCCTGGCCGATGCCGAGCACCGCGAGCTCATCGAGCCCGAATCCCGGGTGATGCTCGAAGGCGTGATCCGCATGGCCGGCATGAGCGCCGGCGACGTCATGGTCGCTGTGCGGCGCATGGACATGCTCGACATCGATGCCCCCTACGAGGAATTGCTGGCCACGGTGATCAACACGGGCCACTCGCGCTTCCCCGTGTTCGAGGACAGCCGCGACAACATCATCGGCATCTTGCTGGCCAAGGACTTGCTGAAGCTGCAGCGCTCGCCGGACCTGAACCTGCGCACCTTGCTGCGCGCGCCTTTTTTTGTGCCCGAGTCCAAAGGCCTCAACGAATTGCTGCGCGAGTTCCGCGCCCACCGCAGCCACCTGGCCATCGCGATCGATGAGTTTGGCAAGACCGCCGGCCTCATCACCATCGAGGACGTGCTGGAGGAGATCGTGGGCGAGATCGAGGACGAGTTCGACGACGACGACGGCCAGTCGAGCATCTTCACCCTGGCCGATGGCAGCCAGCGGGTGGCGGGCGACACCTTGATCTCCGACGTGAACGACGCCTTCCAGGTGCAGCTGCCCGAGGAAGACTTCGACACCATCGGTGGCCTGGTGGCCCACGAACTGGGCCGTGTGCCGCGCCGGGGCGAGGCCCTGGAGTTGGGCGGCTTGCGCTTCGCGGTGATGCTGGCGCGCGGTGGGTCCGTGCGCTGGTTCAAGGTCACGCCGGCGCGCCACGCGGCCGACGGTGCCGAGCAGGGGTGACGCTGGCATGAGCGTTCGGGCTGAGGGCGGGTCACGCGGATCGCGCGCAGCGTTTGCACCCCGTGTTGCCGATGGCTGTGCCTTGATGGCCGGGACGGTGCACGCGCTGGCCTTGTCGCCCTGGGCTTCTGGCTTGCACGCCATGCTGCCCGCGCTCATGCAGACGCTGGCCTTGTGGACGCTGTTGCGGCTGCTGCTGGGGGCCGCGTCGCCCAGGCAGGGCGCGCGGCTGGCTTGGCTGTACGGTACGGCCTGGTTGATCGGCGCCACGGGCTGGATTTACGTCAGCCTGCACCATTTTGGCGGGATGCCAGCCCCGATCGCCGGCGCAGCCGTGCTGCTGCTCAGCGCGGCCCTGTCGGGTTACCTGGCGGCCGTTGGCTGGGCCTGGGTGCGCTGGCGCAGCGGCTGGTGGTGGCGCGATGCCGGCATGTTCGCGGGTTTGTGGCTGCTCGCCGAGTTGGCGCGGGCGCTGATCTTCACCGGCTTTCCTTGGGGTGCGAGCGGCTACGGCCTGATCGACAGCCCGCTGGACCGCCTGGCGCCCTGGCTGGGCGTGTATGGCCTGGGGGCGGTGTGGGCCTTGGGTGTGGCCTGTGGGGCCCGTCTGGCCTGTGGCGGGCGGCGCTGGGCCGCGCCTGTGCCCTTGCTGACCTTGGTGCTGGCCTTGGCCT
>CAIQIL010000146.1 GCA_903871865.1 uncultured Burkholderiales bacterium | reverse complement strand
TGAGTCAGCGCTATCCCACGCTGCACGAGGTCCGCACCGACAAGGCGCTCTACGACTACGTCACCGAGATGAAGGCGCGGTGCATGCGCGGCGCCGACCCCATCAGCAAGGTCGCCTACGACAGCAAGCTCAAGGTCATCCAGCACGCGCTGGGCACGCACACCCGCGTCTCGCGTGTGCAGGGCGGGCAGCTCAAGGCCAAGCGCGAGATCCGCATCGCCAGCCTCTTCCGCGAGGCCCCACCCGAGTTCCTGAACATGATCGTGGTGCACGAGCTGGCGCACTTGAAAGAGAGCGAGCACGACAAGGCCTTCTACCAGCTGTGCCGCCACATGTCGCCCGACTACCACCAGCACGAGTTCGACCTGCGCCTGTGGCTCACCGCCCGTGACCTGGGGCTGATGCCGGGGCCGGCCGAGGCGTGAGCTGGCGCCTCAGAACAGCTTGTCGATGAAGGCCTTGAGGCGGTCTTCCAGGCCCGCCGGCGCACTGCCAGGCTCGGGCGGACGGGGGATCAGGCTGGGGCTGATGGGCTCGTTGTCCGTGCCCAGTTCCTTGAGGAAGCCGCCGTCGGCCCATTCCTTGTAGCGCCAGCCGGACTCCAGGCGCACCACGCCTTCCGGGGTGGGCATCTCTGTGACGGGCTCGCGGCCCAGGGCCGTGGCCATGTACTGGATCCACACCGGCAGGGCCAGCGAGGCGCCCGAGGCGTGGCTGCCCAGGCTGCGCGGCGTGTCGTAGCCCAGCCAGACCACCGCGGCGACGTGCGGCTGGAAGCCGGCGAACCAGGCGTCCACCACGTCGTTGGTGGTGCCCGTCTTGCCGTACAGGTCGGGGCGTTTGAGCTGGGCCTGTGCACGCGCTGCCGTGCCGCTGCGCGCGACCTCGTTGAGCAGCGTGCCCGTGAGGAAGGCGTTGCGGGCCGGGACCACGCGGTCGCCCTCGTCCAGCACCTTGGTCGGTGCTTCGAACACCACCTTGCCTTCGCCGTTCGTGATGCGGCGGATCACCACCGGCGACACCTTCATCCCGCCATTGGCGATCACCGCATAGGCACTGGCCAGCTGCAAAGGCGTGGTCGCCCCGGCGCCGAGGGCGAGGGTCAGGTTGTCGGGCTGCTTGTCCACGTCGAAGCCGAAACGGCCGGTCCAGGCGCGCGCGGCCTGTGGCCCCAACAGTTGCACCAGGCGGATGCTGACCATGTTCTTCGACTTGGCCAGCGCGGTGTGCAGGGGCATGGGGCCCTCGAACTGGCCGTCGCCGTTCGAGGGGCTCCAGTCGCCCACGCTCAGGGGCGCGTCGTTGACCAGGGTCTCGGGCATCACGCCGTTTTCCAGCGCGGCGGCGTACAGGAAGGGCTTGTAGCTGGAGCCCGGCTGGCGCCAGCCCTGCGTGGCGTGGTTGAACTGGTTGCGCTGGAAATCGAAGCCGCCCACCATGGCGCGGACCTGCCCGTCGCGCGGGTCCAGCGCGACCACGGCGCCTTCGGCCTCGGGCCACTGCGTGATCACCCAGTCACCGCCTTGCTGGGCCGCGCGCACCACCGAGCCGCGGCGCAGCCTGAGCTTGTCGCTGGCTTTGGGCGCCAGCGCGGCCTGCACCTGGCGCAGCCCCTTGCCACTGACGGGGATGACCTCGCCGCCGGCCAGCACCACCGTCACGCGCTTGGCGCTGGCCTGGGTCACCACGGCGGCGTGCAGCATCTCGTCGTCGTTGTAGTCGCTCAGCACCTGCGAGACGGCCGGGTCGGTGTCCTCCAGGTCGCGGTCCAGGTCCTCCTGGCCTTCGGGGCCGCGCCAGGCTTGGCCCACCTCGCGGTCGATCAGGGCTTTGCGCAAGGCCTTCCAGGCGGCTTGCTGCTCTGCGGCACGCAGCGTGGTCACCACCTTCATGCCGTTGGTGTAGGCCTTGTCGCCGTACTGCGCGAAGACCTGGGCGCGCGCCATTTCGGCCACGTACTCGGCGTGCACCTCGGCCTCGGCCGGGTTGCGCACGCTCAGCTTCTCGGCCTTGGCGGCGGCGTACTGTTCGTCGTTGAGCACGCCCTCGGTGTGCATGCGCGACAGCGCCACCAGCTGACGTGCCCGCGCCCGCGTGGGGTTCTTGATCGGGTTCACGTTGGCCGGGTTCTGGGGCAGGCCGGCCAGCATGGCGCACTCGGCGGCCGACAGCGCGCTCAGCGGTTTGCCGAAGTAGGTCTGCGCGGCCTCGGCAAAGCCATAGGAGCGGGCGCCCAGGTAGATCTGGTTCATGTAGAGCGTGAGGATCTGGTCCTTGCCCAGCTCGCGCTCGATCTTCAGCGACAGCAGCGCCTCCTTGAGCTTGCGGCTCAGCGTCTTCTCACGCGTCAGGAAGAAGGTGCGCGCCACCTGCTGGGTGATGGTGGACGCCCCCTGCGTGCGCCCGCCCGTCACGTTGGCCAGCACCGCACGCAGCACGCCGATGGGGTCGATGCCATGGTGCTCGTAGAAGCGGCTGTCCTCGACGGCCAGCAGGCTGTCACGCATCAGCTTCGGGATTTTCTCGAAGGGCAGGAATTGGCGCTTTTCGCTGCCAAAGCCGCCGATCTCCACGCCATCTGCCGTGTACACCCGCAAAGGCTGCTTGGGCTGGTAGTGCGCCAGGCCGCTGGTGTCGGGCAGTTGGGGGTAGAGCACCGCCGCCGTGACGAGCAAGCTCAGCACGCCCGCCGCCATGAGCGCACACAGCCCCATGACGAGGGCGAGCGCAAGGCCGCGTTGGTGTTTCATGGAGGGCAAGGCGCGGACGCGGGGCAAAGCCAGGACGGGCATGCGGTGGGGCAGGCGCCAAGCCGGCGTCTGCGAGAGCAACAACCGCCGGATTATCCCGCGCGGACGGGCGCAGGATGTGTCGAAGCATGTCTGGCCGGCCATGAAAAAGCCCGCCGCGGTTTCCCGGGCGGGCTCGGTGTCGGACTCCGTGTCGGCCCTGGCGTTGGCCAGGGCACGGTCAGATCGCGATCAAGCGGCCTTCACGTCCTTGGCGGTTTCCACGTACTCGTCGATCTGGTTGAAGTTCAGGTACTTGTAGATCTTGTCGGCGTCCTTGGACACCACGCCGATCTCGGCCAGGTACTCTGCCGGCGTCGGCAGCTTGCCCAGCTTGGAGGCCACGGCGGTCAGCTCGGCCGAGCCCAGGAACACGTTGGTGTTCTTGCCCAGGCGGTTCGGGAAGTTGCGTGTCGAGGTCGAGATGCAGGTCGAACCTTCCTTGATCTGCGCCTGGTTGCCCATGCACAGCGAGCAGCCAGGCATCTCGGTGCGAGCGCCGGCGGTGCCGAAGGTGTTGTAGAAGCCTTCCTTGGTCAGCTCGGCAGCGTCCATCTTGGTCGGCGGGGCGACCCACAGGCGCACCGGGATGTCCTTCTTGCCTTCCAGCAGCTTGCCGGCGGCGCGGAAGTGACCGATGTTGGTCATGCACGAACCGATGAAGGCTTCGTCGATCTTGGTGCCGGCGACTTCGGACAGGAACTTGGCGTCGTCCGGGTCGTTGGGGCAGCAGACGATCGGCTCCTTGATGTCGGCCAGGTCGATCTCGATGATGGCGGCGTACTCGGCGTCGGCGTCGGCTTCCAGCAGGGTCTGGTTGGCCAGCCAAGCTTCCTGGGCTTCGATGCGGCGTTGCAGGGTGCGGGCGTCGGCGTAACCGTCGGCGATCATGTTCTTCATCAGAACGATGTTCGACTTCAGGTACTCGGCAACCGGTTCCTTGTTCAGCTTGATGGTGCAACCGGCGGCAGAGCGCTCGGCCGAAGCATCGGACAGCTCGAACGCTTGCTCGACCTTCAGGTCAGGCAGGCCTTCGATTTCCAGCACGCGGCCCGAGAAGATGTTCTTCTTGCCGGCCTTGGCCACGGTCAGCAGACCGGCCTTGATGGCGTACAGCGGAATCGCGTTGACCAGATCGCGCAGCGTCACGCCGGGCTGCATCTGGCCCTTGAAGCGAACCAGCACGGACTCAGGCATGTCCAGGGTCATCACGCCCGTGGCAGCGCCGAAGGCCACCAGGCCCGAACCAGCGGGGAAGGAGATGCCGATGGGGAAG
>CAIQIL010000145.1 GCA_903871865.1 uncultured Burkholderiales bacterium | reverse complement strand
GTCGCGCCCTTGGAGACACCGGTGGTGCCGCCGGTGTACTGCAGGAAGGCCACATCGCTGGCCTGCAGCGACGGGCGGGTGTACTTGGCCGAGCGGCCCTTGGCCAGCGCGTCCTTGAAGGTCAGCACCTTGGCCTTGTCGGTGGGCAGGCTGAAAGCCGGCACCATTTTCTTGACGTGGCGCACCACGAAGTTCACCAGCAGGCTCTTGGGGAAGGGCAGCATGTCGCCCATCGAGGCCAGGATCACCGACTTGATCGGCGTGCGTGCGAGCACTTCCTGCAAGGTCGTGGCGAAGTTCTCCAGGATGACGATGGCTTCGGCGCCGGAGTCCTTGAGCTGATGCTCCAGTTCGCGCGGGGTGTACAACGGGTTGACGTTGACCACCACATAGCCAGCACGCAGCACGGCCGCGATCGCAACCACGTACTGAGGCACATTGGGCATCATCAGCGCGATGCGGGCACCCTTGGCCAGGCCCAGCGACTGGAAATAACCAGCCAGCGCACGCGACAGGTCATCGACTTGCTCGAAGGTCCAGTGCACGTCCATGAAGGCGGCCATGTCACGCTTGGCGAACTGCTTGAAGGACTGGTCCAGCAGGTCCACCAGGGAGCTGTACTCACCGGGGTTGATCTGATGGGGCACACCGGGTTCGTAACTGGCCAGCCAGGGCTGAGAGATCGTCATGTGTCTTCCTCGAATGGGTCGGTAACTTGCGGGCGCCGCGTCAGGTCAACAGCGCCGACGGGGGCATTCTCCGCTGCAGGCATTCTGCAACATTCGTGACCAAGGGTATTCCCGCAATTTGCAGCGCCAGCTTGTCATCGCCAAACGCCACCGCCCATTGAACACAATGTGGGCAACCCCGGGCTGAGGGAAAGCGCGCAGGCCTTCACATGCACAATCCATGTGTGATTTGACTCACAATCTTTCCACATTGTTCAGGCACCCCAACGGAAGCCACACACATGGTTGACCGCGCGATAGATCACCCCCTCACCCCCAAGCGACGCTGGTTCCTCAAAACCGCACTGGTCATCGGTGCCGTGGGCGCCAGCGTCGGTGGCTTGGCCTACTGGAAACGCGGCATCAGCGACGGCAAGCTGACCGAGAGCGGCCGCGACGTGATGCGCGGCCTCGCCATTGGCATCGTCGGCCCGATGCTGCCCAAGGACCCCACCGAGCGCAACGCCATCCTGGAAGGCCACCTGGCGCACCTGGAAGTTTTCCTCGACGGCCTGCCCAACGTGCTGCGCATCGAGATCAGCGCCATCCTCGGTCTGCTTGGCAACCTGCCCACCCGCAAGATGCTGACCGGCCTGGGCAGCAGCTGGGGCGAGGCCTCGGAAGACGACATCGCCGCCGCCATCGAGACCATGCGCATGAACCCCCTGCCCACCACCCGCCTGACCTACCAGGTCGTGCGTGGCGTGACCTGCATGGCCTTCTTCTCCAACAGCGACCACTGGAAGTTGACGGGCTACCCCGGCCCCATCGCACTATGAGCAAGCTCCCCGACCCCTTCCGTGAAGGCCTGGCACGCGGCTGGAAAGCCACCAGCAGCCAAGCCGGCCTGCCTGAGCAGGTGCAGTGCGACGTGGCCATCATCGGCTCTGGCGCAGGCGCTGGCATCACCGCCGAGTTGCTGACCAAAGCCGGACTCGACGTCGTCCTCATCGAAGAAGGCCCGCTGCGCACCAGCTCCGACTTCAACCAGAAAGAGTCCGAGGCCTACGCCACGCTGTACCAGGAAGGCGCCGCGCGCAAGACCGTGGACGGCGCCATCACGCTGCTGCAAGGGCGTTGCGTGGGCGGCACCACCGTCATCAACTGGACGAGCTCTTTCCGCACGCCGGCCAGCACGCTGGGCTACTGGCAGGAACAGTTCGACCTGAAAGACTTCTCCGAAGAGGCGATGTCACCGTGGTTCGCTCAGGCCGAAAAGCGCCTGAACATGCACCTGTGGGAAGAGGTTCCGCCGAACCTGAACAACGAGCTGCTGCGCACGGGTGCCAAGAAACTGGGCATCTCGGCCGAGGTCATTCCGCGCAACGTCAAGGGCTGCTACAACCTGGGCTCCTGCGGCATGGGCTGCCCGACCAAGGCCAAGCCGTCGATGCGGGTCACGACCATCCCCAGCGCGCTGCAAGCGGGCGCTCGCCTGTTCCACCAGACCCGCGCCCAGGAGTTCGAGATCGAGGGCGACAAGGTCAAGTCCCTGGTCTGCGTGCCCATCCTCATCAACGGCACCAAAACGTCCGACAAGGTCATGCGCGTCACGGCACGCCACTACGTCGTGGCGGGTGGCGCCATCAACTCGCCGGCCCTGCTCAAGCGCTCTAAGGCACCGGACCCGCACGGCCTGTTGGGCACCCGCACCTTCCTGCACCCGGTGACGATGTCTGCTGGCGTGTTCAACGAGCGCGTGGAAGCCTGGGCCGGTGCGCCGCAGTCCATCTACTCGGACCACTTCGTGCACAACGCGCCGTTCAACGGTCCGATTGGCTACAAGCTCGAAGCCACACCGCTGCACCCGGGTCTGGTGTCCGTGCTGCTGGGCAGCTACGGCCAGAAGCTGGCCGAGCGCTTTGCCACGTTCCCGCACACCCAGATGATGCTGACGCTGTTGCGCGACGGCTTCCACCCGGAGTCGCAAGGCGGCACGGTGATGCTGAACGTGGATGGCAGTCCGCTGCTGAACTACCCGCTGACCGACTACGTGATGGCC
>CAIQIL010000144.1 GCA_903871865.1 uncultured Burkholderiales bacterium | reverse complement strand
TGGCCGGCCTCAAGCAGTCCATGCTGACGATGGCAGAAATCCAGTTCGCAGCCGGTGCCAAGTCGGTGCTGCCCACCCACGAGCAGGCCGACGCCTACACCAGCTGGGCCCAGGCCAAGGCCGCGATCGAGGCCTTCGAGATGAAGCCCTACTACGCAGGCATCGGCTCGGCCCACATCATGGGCGGATGCCGCATGGGTGGCACCGAGAAGCTCGGCGTGGTGCGCCCGGATGGCGTGCACTGGCAGCTCAGCAACCTGTCGGTGCACGATGGCTCGGTCTTCCCGACCAGCATCGGCGCCAACCCGCAGCTGTCCATCTACGGCACGACCAACCGCATGGCCACGCAACTGGCCAAGCGCCTGAGCGGCAAGGACGTGGCACTGGCCTGAGCCCTGCGCCAGCCACCCCATCGGGCGACCTGCGGGTCGCCTTTTTCATGGCCGAAGCACGTCCGCAAGCCAACAGGCCACAACGGGCCAGAAAGCACGAACGAAAAAAAGCCCCGCGCACAGCGCAGGGCTTCTTGGCGATCAGCGGAGCGTTTGACCTGCCATGCAGCAGGTCTCAACGCCCCATCAGGATCACTTGGCGCGGGTGCCGACCACTTCGATTTCGACGCGGCGGTTCTTGGCGCGGCCTTCGGCAGACTTGTTGTCAGCCACAGGCTGCTTCTCGCCCTTGCCTTCGACGTAAACGCGCGAAGCTTCGATGCCCTTGCCCACCAGGTAGGACTTGACGGCTTCAGAGCGCTTTTCAGACAGCTTCTGGTTGTAGGCGTCGGTGCCCACCGAGTCGGTGTGGCCGACGGCGATGATGACTTCCAGGGTGATGCCCTTGACCTTGTCGGCCAGGTCGTCCAGCTTGGCCTTGCCTTCGGGCTTCAGGACAGCCTTGTCGAAGTCAAAGAACGCGTCGGCAGCGAAGCTGACCTTCTCGGTGGCGGGAGCCACGGGTGCAGCGACCGGAGCGGGCGTGGGCGCAGCGGCAGGAGCCGGAGCGGGCGCAGCAGCCGGGGCGGGAGCAGGTGCCGGAGCGGGCACGCCATCGCAGCCTTGGACGCCGGTGGCCGGGGTCCAGGGGTTGTCGCGCCAGCAGTATTCGTTGGAGCCATTCTTCCAGACGGTGCCGTCGGTGGCGCGCCAGTTATCGACCGTGGTTTGGGCGGTTTGGGCGAATGCGCCACCAGCCATGGCAACCGTGGCAAACAGGGCAGCAACCTTATTGAACTTGTTCATGCAGATCCTCACGAATTAGACGCAGCAAATGGCTGCGAACGGCCTGGTGACAGGCGACTCCCCAGGTGCAAGACCCGACGAGACTAACGAATTCATTGTGCCACAGCGAAAACTCCGCTCAAGTGGCACCCGCGTTCGCAGCCGGGAACGTGTCATCTTGTTGTTTCGTCACGACATGACGGGCCAATTACAATGCACCTTTCGCTTCCCTGCCCGTCATCCGCGCGACGTTTTTCGGTCGTGAGCTGGTGGGCCACAACGGCAAGGCGGCCCGGGCCGCCTCGGGCCGTGTCCCTCTCAATGTGAAGCACGCATGACGTCATTCGCCAAGGAAACCCTGCCCATCAGCCTCGAAGAGGAGATGCGGCGTTCGTATCTGGATTACGCGATGAGCGTGATCGTCGGGCGCGCCCTGCCGGACGCCCGCGACGGCTTGAAGCCCGTGCACCGGCGCGTGCTGTTCGCGATGCACGAGCTCAACAACGACTGGAACCGGCCGTACAAGAAGTCGGCGCGCATCGTTGGTGACGTCATCGGCAAATACCACCCGCACGGCGACTCGGCCGTGTACGACACCATCGTCCGGATGGCGCAGGACTTCTCGCTGCGCCACATGCTGGTCGATGGCCAGGGCAACTTCGGCTCGATCGACGGCGACAACGCCGCCGCCATGCGGTACACCGAAATCCGCCTGGCCAAGATCGCCCACGAAATGCTTGCCGACATCGACAAGGAAACCGTCGACTTCGGGCCCAACTACGACGGCTCCGAGAAAGAACCGCTGGTGCTGCCGGCGCGCCTGCCCAACCTGCTGATCAACGGCTCGGCCGGCATCGCGGTGGGCATGGCCACCAACATCCCGCCGCACAACCTCAACGAGGTGGTGGACGCCTGCCTGCACTCGCTGCGCAACCCGGACTGCTCGGTCGATGAACTCATGGAGATCATCCCGGCGCCCGACTTCCCCACCGCCGGCATCATCTACGGCCTGAGTGGCGTGCGCGAGGGCTACCGCACCGGCCGCGGCCGCGTGGTGATGCGCGCCCGCGTGCACTTCGAGGACATCGGCAAGGGTGACCGCCAGGCGATCATCGTCGATGAGATCCCCTACCAGGTGAACAAAAAGAACCTGCTGGAGCGAATCGCCGAGCTGGTCAACGAGAAGAAGATCGAAGGCTTCAGCCACATCCAGGACGAGTCCGACAAGTCCGGCATGCGCGTGGTCATCGAGCTCAAGCGCGGTGAAGTGCCCGAGGTCGTGCTGAACAACCTGTACAAGCAGACGCAGCTGCAGGACACCTTCGGCATCCACATGGTGGCCCTGATCGACGGCCAGCCCAAGCTGTGCAACCTGAAGGACCTGATCACGGTCTTCCTGGAGCACCGCCGCGAGGTCGTGACCCGCCGCACCGTATTCGAGTTGCGCAAGGCGCGCGAACGCGGTCACGTGCTCGAAGGCCTGGCGGTGGCGCTGGCCAACATCGACGAGTTCATCGAAACCATCAAGGCATCGCCCACCCCGCCGGTGGCCAAGGCCGCCTTGATGAGCAAGAGCTGGGATTCGTCCATGGTGCGCGAGATGCTGGCTCGCACCGAGGGCAACGCCCAGGACTACCGTCCGGAAGGCCTGCCGCTGAACTACGGCATGCAGCCCGATGGTCTGTACCGTCTGTCGGACGACCAAG
>CAIQIL010000143.1 GCA_903871865.1 uncultured Burkholderiales bacterium | reverse complement strand
TGTTCATCGCCACCCGCGTGCTGCAGCTGGACGCCACCCGCCAGACGCCCGCCTGGCAGCACAACGACGGCCTGGACTACGTGCCCACCAACAAGTACGTGCTCTACGGCCACCACTTCGCGGCCATCGCGGGCGCCGGTCCGCTGGTCGGCCCGGTGCTGGCGGCGCAGATGGGCTACCTGCCCGGCCTGCTGTGGCTGCTGGCCGGCGTGGTCTTCGCCGGTGCGGTGCAGGACTTCATCGTGCTGTTCATCTCCACCCGCCGCGACGGCCGCTCCCTGGGCGACCTGGTCAAGCAGGAGATGGGCACCGTCCCCGGCATGGTGACGCTGTTCGGCGCCTTCATGATCATGATCATCATCCTGGCGGTGCTGGCCCTCATCGTGGTCAAGGCCCTGGCGCACTCGCCCTGGGGCACCTTCACCGTGGCGGCCACCATCCCGGTGGCGCTGTTCATGGGCGTGTACGTGCGCTACATCCGCCCGGGCCGCATCGGCGAGGTCTCCCTCATCGGCTTCGTGCTGCTGATGCTGGCCATCGTCGGCGGGCAGTGGGTGCACGAGCACCCGACGCTCAACGCCCTGTTCACCTTCGACGGCAAGGCCCTGACCTGGATGCTGATCGGCTATGGCTTCATCGCCGCCACCCTGCCGGTGTGGCTGCTGCTGGCCCCGCGCGACTACCTCTCGACCTTCCTGAAGATCGGCACCATCATCGCCCTGGCCATCGGCATCGTCTTCGTGGCCCCCGACCTGAAGATGCCAGCGGTCACGCAGTTCGCACAGGGCAACGGCCCGGTGTGGGCGGGCAGCCTCTTCCCCTTCCTGTTCATCACCATCGCCTGCGGTGCGGTGTCGGGCTTCCACGCGCTGATCGCTTCGGGCACCACGCCCAAGATGCTGGAAAACGAATCGCACGCCCGCTTCATCGGCTACGGCGGCATGCTGGCCGAGTCCTTCGTGGCCGTGATGGCCCTGGTCGCGGCCAGCGTCATCCAGCCCGGCGTGTACTTCGCCATGAACAGCCCGGCCGCCCTGGTCGGCACGACCCCGGAAGCCGTGGCCGCCACGCTGTCCACCTGGGGCTTCGTGGTCACGCCCGACGTGCTCATCCAGACCGCCAAGGACGTGGGTGAGAACACCATCCTGGCGCGTGCCGGTGGCGCGCCCACCCTGGCCGTGGGCATGGCCCAGATCCTCCACCAGGTCATCGGTGGCGACGGCATGATGGCCTTCTGGTACCACTTCGCCATCCTGTTCGAGGCGCTGTTCATCCTGACCGCCGTGGACGCCGGCACCCGCGCCGGCCGCTTCATGCTGCAGGACCTGCTGGGCAGCTTCGTGCCCGCCCTCAAGCAGACCCACAGCCTGCCGGCCAACCTGCTGGCCACCGGCCTGTGCGTGGCCACCTGGGGCTACTTCCTCTACCAGGGCGTGGTCGACCCGCTGGGCGGCATCAACACCCTGTGGCCGCTGTTCGGCATCGCCAACCAGATGCTGGCCGCCGTCGCCCTGATGCTGGGCACCGTGGTGCTGTTCAAGATGAAGCGCGAGCGCTATGCCTGGGTGGCCGTGGTGCCGACCGTGTGGCTGCTGGCCTGCACGCTGACCGCCGGCTGGCTCAAGGTGTTCTCGTCCGACGTGCGGGTGGGCTTCCTGGCCCATGCCGACAAGTTCGCCAACGCCCTGGCCGACGGCAAGCTGGTGGCCCCGGCCAAGACGCCCGAAGCCATGCAGCAAATCATCTTCAACGACCGCCTGGACGCCGGCCTGTGCCTGCTCTTCCTGGGCGTGGTGCTGACCGTGCTGGTCTACACCGTGCGCGCCTGCCTGCAGGC
>CAIQIL010000142.1 GCA_903871865.1 uncultured Burkholderiales bacterium | reverse complement strand
GCAAACGGGCGGCCTTCTCGAAGTCCAGGGCGCGGGCGGCCTCCAGCATGTCTTTTTCCAGCTGCTTGATGCGCTTGCCCAGGTCGCGCTCGGACAGGGCCTCGGTGCCCTCCATCGACTTGACCAGCGCCTCGGCGGCCTTGAGGTCGTCCTTGGCGGCGTTCGACATCACCCCGTCGATCAGCTCCTTGACCTTCTTGTTGATGGTGCGCGGCGTGATGCCGTTCGCCTCGTTGTGCGCGATCTGCTTGGTGCGGCGGCGCTCGGTTTCGCCCATGGCCTTGCGCATGGACTCGGTGACTTTGTCGGCGTACAAAATGGCCCGGCCATGCTGGTTGCGCGCCGTCCGCCCGATGGTCTGGATCAGGCTGCGCTCGCTGCGCAGGAAGCCTTCCTTGTCGGCATCGAGGATGGCCACCAGCGAGACCTCGGGGATGTCCAGGCCCTCGCGCAGCAGGTTGATGCCCACCAGCACGTCGAACACGCCCAGGCGCAGGTCGCGCAGGATTTCCACGCGCTCCACGGTGTCGATGTCGGAGTGCAGGTAACGCACCTTCACGCCGTTTTCCGTCAGGTAGTCGGTGAGCTGCTCTGCCATGCGCTTGGTCAGCGTGGTGATCAGCACACGCTCGCTTTTCTGCACGCGGATGTGGATTTCCTGCAGGACGTCGTCCACCTGGTGGGTGGCGGGGCGCACCTCCACGATCGGGTCCAGCAGGCCGGTGGGACGCACCACCTGCTCGACGATCTGGCCGCTGTGCTGCTGCTCGTAAGCCGCGGGCGTGGCCGTGACGAACACGACCTGGCGCATCTTGCCCTCGAACTCTTCGAACTTCAGCGGGCGGTTGTCGAGCGCCGAAGGCAGGCGGAAACCATATTCCACCAGCGTGGTCTTGCGGGCGCGGTCGCCGTTGTACATGCCGCCCAGTTGGCCGATCATGACGTGGCTTTCGTCCAGGAACATCAGCGCGTCGGGCGGCATGTAGTCCACCAGCGTGGGCGGCGGGTCACCGGGGTTGGCGCCCGAGAGGTGGCGGGTGTAGTTCTCGATGCCCTTGCAGTGGCCGACTTCCTGCAACATCTCCAGGTCAAAGCGGGTGCGCTGCTCCAGGCGCTGCGCCTCGACCAGCTTGCCGTCGCCCACCAGCTGCTTGACGCGCTGGTTGAGCTCTTCCTTGATGCCCTCGATGGCCACCAGCACGCGCTCGCGCGGGGTCACGTAGTGGCTGGACGGGTAGATGGTGAAGCGCGGGATCTTCTGGCGGATGCGCCCAGTGAGCGGGTCGAAGAGCTGGATGCTGTCGATCTCGTCGTCGAAGAGTTCGAGGCGCACGGCCAGCTCGGAGTGTTCGGCCGGGAAGACGTCGATGGTGTCGCCGCGCACGCGGAAGGTGCCGCGCCCGAACTCCATGTCGTTGCGCTTGTACTGCATGCGGATGAGCTGGGCGATGACGTCGCGCTGGCCCATCTTGTCGCCCACGCGGGCGATCAGCACCATCTGCATGTAGTCCTCGGGCTTGCCGATGCCGTAGATGGCCGAGACGGTGGCCACGATGACGACGTCGCGGCGCTCCAGCAGGCTCTTGGTGGTGCTCAACCGCATCTGCTCGATGGCCTCGTTGATGGCGCTGTCCTTCTCGATGAACAGGTCGCGCTGCGGGACGTAGGCCTCAGGCTGGTAGTAGTCGTAGTAGCTGACGAAGTACTCGACGGCGTTGTGCGGGAAGAACTCGCGGAACTCGGCGTAGAGCTGCGCGGCCAGCGTCTTGTTGGGCGCGAAGACGATGGCCGGACGGCCTTCGCGGGCGATGACGTTGGCCATGGTGAAGGTCTTGCCCGAGCCGGTCACGCCCAGCAGGGTCTGGTAGCTCAGGCCGTCTTCGATGCCCTCGCAGAGCTGGGCGATGGCGGTCGGCTGGTCGCCCGCCGGTGGGTAGGGCTGGTACAGCTCGAAGGGCGAGTTCTCGAAGCGCACGAACTCACCGTCGGGCACGGGCTCGCCCGCGCCGGATTCCGTGACGCCTGAACGGTTGGCTGAGGGCAACTTGACCCCCTCAAGGGAAATGGGATCTGACATCCGGGGCGCTTTGGCTAAAATAATGGGTTTGCCCCTACCGGGCACTGAAAGCTGGTCGCCGCGGCACCCGTGTCAACAAGATGGGGCGCACTGGGCGGCGAATCTTTCAGCTTATCTCAACCGACCGGAGACCGCTCGAATGGCTTCATTGTTCGCTTCCGTTGAAATGGCCCCCCGCGACCCCATCCTGGGCCTCAACGAACAGTTCAACGCCGACCCCAACCCCAAGAAGGTCAACCTCGGCGTGGGCGTCTACACCGACGACCAGGGCAAGCTGCCCTTGCTGAAGTGCGTGGCCGCCGCTGAAAAGCAGATGTCCGAGGCCCCCAAGGCCCGCGGCTACCTGCCCATCGACGGCATCGTGGCCTATGACAAGGCCGTGCAAGGCCTGGTCTTCGGTGCCGAGCACCCCGCGGTCAAGGCCGGTCGCATCGCCACGGCCCAGGCCATCGGCGGCACCGGCGGCCTGAAGCTGGGCGCCGACTTCCTCAAGCGCCTGAACCCCGATGCGCAGGTCCTGATCTCGGACCCGAGCTGGGAAAACCACCGCGCCCTGTTCGAATCGGCCGGCTTCCCCGTGGACGTGTACCCGTACTACGACGCCGCCAACCGTGGCATCCACTTCGACGGCCTGATCGCCAAGCTGAAGTCCTCCAAGGCCGGCACCATCGTGCTGCTGCACGCCTGCTGCCACAACCCGACCGGCTACGACCTGACCGACGCCCAGTGGGACGAGGTCATCGCCGTGATCCAGGCGGGTGGCCTGGTGCCCTTCCTGGACATGGCCTACCAAGGCTTCGGCAACGGCATTGCTGAGGACGGCCAGGTCGTCATCAAGTTCCTGGAGTCGGGCCTGAGCTTCTTCGTGTCCACCAGCTTCTCCAAGAGCTTCTCGCTGTACGGCGAGCGCGTCGGCGCCCTGAGCATCGTGAGCGAATCGGCCGAGGAATCGGGCCGCGTGCTGAGCCAGCTCAAGCGCGTCATCCGCACCAACTACTCCAACCCGCCGACGCACGGCGCCCAGGTGGTCGCCACCGTCCTGAACAGCCCCGAGCTGCGCAAGATGTGGGAAGACGAGCTGGCCGAGATGCGCGACCGCATCAAGCTGATGCGCACGGCGCTGGTCAAGGAACTGAGCGCCGCCGGCGTGCAGGGCGACCTGAGCTACATCACCCGCCAGAAGGGCATGTTCAGCTACTCCGGCCTGAACGCAGACCAGATGCAGCGCCTGCGCGCCGAGTTCGGCGTGTACGGCGTGGACTCCGGCCGCATCTGCGTGGCCGCGCTGAACTCCGGCAACATCCAGGGCGTGGCCGCGGCCATCAAAGCCGTGATGTGATGCGACCGCTGCCGGTGCGGGCCCGACAAGGCCTGACCGGCATGCACGGTGCACCCAGCACCCCAGGGCTCCGCAAGGGGCCTTTTTTCATGGCCACACGTCAACTTGCAACTTGCATGACGCGGCCAGACAAGCCACCCCGGGCTGGCTTGGGCTCAGTGGGATGCCGGGATGCGTTGCAAAAGCTCGCCAGCCTCCGGCCAGGCCGGCTGGATGCGGTTCAGCTCGGTCAGCAAAGCCCGCGCGGCGTCCACGTCCACGCGCGCCAGGGCGGCGGCCATGCCCACCAGGGGCTCGTAGGCCGGGCGGAAATCCGGGCTGAGGTGCAGCACCGACAGCAACGGTTCGCGCACCTGGGACAGCATGTCCTGCACATCGCCCGAAGGCCGCACGCCCTGCCCCACCTCGATGAAGCGCTGGCGCGCCTGCCAGTAGGCCGCCATGCGCCGGGCCCAGGCCGGATCGGTCTGGGCAGCCAGCACCTCCGCAGGCGCCACCGACACCGAGCGCATCAGCACGGCCAGGCGATCGCGCGGCGCCGTGTCGGGCGCATAGGTGATGCGCGGGGCGGCATAGGCCACGACCGGCAGGTCATCGGTGTTGGCGGGCGCATCGGCGGCGAAGCGCCGGAGCGCCTCGGGCCCGGCAATCACATTGCCCAGCAGCGCGAATTCGTCGGTGATGCCAAAGGCCGCGGGGGAGCGTGGAAAGCCGTTGGCGGACAGGCGCTGGCGCAAGCGGGTCGGATCGAAGCGCCCGGCGTCTTGGGCCGCATCGGGGTGGCCCAACAGGCCGACCACGGGGGTCTCCAGGCTGTTGCTGGCCAGGATGGCCACGCCCTGCGGGTAGGCGATCAGGAAGGACTGGACGATGCTGCGCAGCGTGGCGATGTCCAGCTGGTGCAGCGGCAGCCACTGGCAGAACAGGCCGTCGGGCGCCAGGCGGGCCTTGACGGCACGGAAGTGCTCGACCGTGTAGAGCGCACCGGAGCCACTGCGCGCGGGCTGGAAGTTGTCCGAGACGATGACGTCGTAGCGTTGGTCCGTGGCGCGCACGAAACGGCGGGCATCGGCCGCCAGGATGGCCTGGCGCGGGTTGGGGCCAGCGCGATCGAACACGCGCCAGAAGTGCTGCGCCGCATCGATGACCTCGGGCAACAGCTCGACCGTGTCCACCTGCAGGCTGGGGTCTTCGGCGGCGGCACCGGAGGTCACCCCCGTGCCCAGACCCAGGAACAAGGCCTTGTGGGGTGCGGGGTGCAGCAGCACGGGCAACAGGGCCTGGCGACCATCCACCAGCAGGGTGGCCGAGCTGCCCTCTTGCTGCCGGTTGTTGATGCGCAAGCGCGCCACGCCATCGGCATCCTCCACCACACTGACCGCGGCCATGATGCCGTCGCGGTAGGCCACGATGTTCCCGCCTTCCGGCACATCGACGAAAGCCAGCGGCGGGGTCAACACCGCCAGGGCGATGGCCATGAGCGCCGGCGCCCACACCCAGGACGTCTGCCAGGCGCGCCGCGCGGTGAGGGCCAGGTAGCCCAGTGCGATCAGCACCAGCACCCACTTCGGGCCGAGCACAGGCGCCAGCAGCACACCGAACAGCGGGGCCGCAGCCGCCGCACCCAGCGTGTTGACGCCCAAGGAGCGGCCAAAGCCGATGCCCTCGGCACTGGCCCGTGCGCTGAGGTGGCTGAACAACGCGCCCATCGCGCAGGTGGGCAGACCGAAAGCCGCCAGGGCGATGGCACCTTCCGCGGCCACGGCCGCGCCCATGCCGCCCCCCCCCCGCGGCGCGCAACCAAGCCTGCAGCCCCTCGGACGCCCACAGGCTGGCCGTGCCCAGCAGGCAGGCCATGGCCAGCAGCGCCAGCAGCCTGTCGCCCAGGGCTTGGGCGTCGCTCACCCGGTGGCGCCAGCGCGCGTAAGCGGCCGCGCCCAGGGCCGTGCCCACGAGGTACACCGCCAGCAGCATGGCGAAGGTGTAGACGGTGTCTTCGGCGACCTGGCTGAGCACGCGCACCACCAGCACCTCGTAGCCAATGCCCAGCAGGCCGGTGAAGGCCAGGCGCCAAAGCAGAGCCCGCCCCTGAGAAGCCGCCGCACCGGTTGCATCGGGCAGATCGGCTGCCAAAGGGCTGCGCGCCGGGAACACCACCAGCGCCGCCAAGGCGCACAGCAAGTTGAGCGCCACGCACACCGCCGCGGTGCGGGCCAGCCCCAGTTGTGGCACCAGCCAGAAGGCCGTGCCCAGCACGCCCAGCACAGCGCCCGAGGTGTTGGCCGCGTAAAAGGCCGCGATCGACCTGGCGCCAGCGCCCGACATCGCCCGCTCCATGGCCGGCAAGGTGGCGCCCATGGCCACCGTGGCCGGCAGCAAGAGCAGGAAAGTGCCACTGAAGGCCCAGGCCCATTGCCACATCGGCGCCGGCTGTGTGCCGATGCGCGCCAGCAGCCAGTCGCTCGCGGGCGACATCAGCCACAGCAGCGCCAGCCCCCACAAGGCGATCGCCCCTTCACAGAATGCGTACCAGCGCACCGGACGCTCGCTGCGCTCGATGCGCGGCCCCAGCCACAGGGCACCGAGCGCGATGCCGCCAAAGAACGCGGCCACCACGGCCAGCACGGAGGCCGACTCATGCCCCAGCCACAAGGCGCATTGCTGCGTCCACACCACCTGGTAACCCAAGCCGGCAAAGCCGGAGGCCACCATCAGCAGCAAGGCAGCGCGGTGTCGGGTGCCCCCGACTTCGGTCACCGACTCAGCCACTGAAGTTCACGGCGTAGCCCCAGGAATCCAGCCGCGCCGGGATGGCGTTGAACGCCAGGGTGATGCGGCGCTCGCCCTCGTTGGGCGGCACGGCGTGCATCAGGTAGCTGGGAAACAGCACCAGGTCACCCGGCTCGGGTTGCGGGCTGATCCACTTCTCGGCGTTGAAAGCGCCCGTGACCACAGCCGCATGGTCGTTCTTGAACGAGAACTCGTGCCCGCCCGGCGCCTTCATGAAGACCGTGCGCGACGAGGGGTGGGTGGGCGTGAGGTACACCACGCCGGAGATGAAGCTGTTGGCGTGGTTGTGCATGGCCTGGCGTCCGCCCTCGTCCAGCACATTGACCCACATCTCCTTGATGGACCAACCCAGCGGTTCACCGAACAGCAGCGTGCCGAATTCGGCCAGCTTGGGCGTGATCAGCGCGGCGGCGTCCACCAGCAGCGGGCTGTCGCTCGGGCGCAGCATCTGCGTGTGCGACAGGTTGGCCGACGCGTTGTTGTTCTGCAGGGCCAGGCCGCTGAAATGCTGCACCAAGCCATCGACCACCGTGCGCGGCAAGGCGGCCGGGGCGCGCAGGAAGGGCGTGGGAAAGAGGGGGATGACTTCGTTCATGACAATCAACTCAAGCGATGATGGCCGCCACACGCGACCAGGCCCAGAACGATGCGATCGCACCGATGCCGTACAACACCGGCGTGCGGGCTGCGACAAACCAGGCCCAGCGCGAAGCCACGCGCCACAGGGCCCAGGCGGCCAGCACGGTCATCAGCTGGCCGATTTCCACACCGACGTTGAAGGTCAGCAAGGCCGTCAGCATGTGGTTCTCGGGCAGACCGATTTCCTTGAGCGCACCGGCAAAGCCCAGGCCGTGCACCAGGCCGAACAGGAAGGCCACCAGGGCAGGCCAGCGCCGTGCCAGTGTTTGCTGCGTGTGCAAGGCTTCACCGGCCACCAGCACGATGGACAGCGCGATGGACGCCTCCACCGGCGGCGGACGCAGCACCAGCCAGCCCAGGGCGCTGAGCGCCAGCGTCAGGCTGTGCGCAGCGGTGAAGGCCGTGATCGTCCAGAGCAGGCGGCGGTTGAAGCCCACCAGGAAGAGCAGGCTGATGACGAACAACAGGTGGTCGATGCCGCTCAGGATGTGCTCCACCCCCAGCACCGTGTAGGCCGAAGCGACCTGGCCCATGCCGCGGCGGTCTTCGGCGCCGCCGTGGATCTGCGCCGAGGGCTGGCTGCCGGTCAGCGTGTAAACGCGCGACTCGCCATTGCGCCAGGTGATTTTGATGAGCGCGGCCGAGTAGGCCTTGCCCACGCCCTTGACCGAGATCGCGCCGTCCAGGCCATCCTCACCGCAGTGCAGGACGCTGCCATCGGCGACACAGTTCTCTGGCCACACCGGGGTGAGGTCATCTTTGGCGGCACGCTTCTCCGTGGAACCCCACTGCCAGTAAAACTCGCCGGGCGAGGTCTCGCGGACCTGCATCTCGGCCATGCTCATTTCGTGGGCCCGCGCTTCCACGCTCCAAAGGGCTGCGCCCAGACCCAGCCACAGCGACATCAGTGAGAAGGCGACGCGCCACACGCCATGCAGGCGCGCCGTCATGGGGCGTCACCTTCGATGACCACCTTGTACTTGCCCATCAGGCCACGCACCGCGGCACTGCGTTGCTCGGCCAGGGTGGCGTCGGTCCAGTCCTGCTGGATCACGTTGCGCAGCACCTCGAACACCCCCGGCTTGGCAGGCGTCAGCAGGTCCAGACGGACCGCGCGCCAACCGTCCCTGCCCTTCATGGCGATCCAGGTCTGGGGCGGGGCCGCCTCCAGGGCTTTGGCGAAATCCTGCCCATAGCTTTGCTCGATGTTGCTGCGTGGACGCCCCTTGAACACACGCAGGCCCGCCTCGGCTTCACCCGGCTTGCCGGCGTTCAGGTTGTCCACGAAGGCACGGACCGCCGCCTCACTGGCATCGCCCGAGAGCACGGCCTCCTGGAAATCGAAGCGCGGGGGCTCGTCGTACTTGGCACGGTGGCCATCGAACCACTTGCGCAGCACTTCGTCCGTCACAGGCGGCAACTTGGTGTTGGCATCGACCACGCTCAGGGCCTTGAAGATCACGCGCTCGCGGATGGCCGTGTCGCCCTTGTCCACCTGCAGGGCCAGGCCCTCGCGGTACAGCACTTCGTTGTCCAGCCAGACGCGGCGCAAGGCGGCCAGCTCCTTGGCATCGGGCTCGCGCCCGCGGGAGGCCTTGAAGAGTTGCTTGGCCTCGGCATCGACGGAGGCACTCACGACGATCGTGCGCGGGTCATCGTTGCGGGTGACGAGGTAGTGGTCCACGCCGAACAAGAGCGCGCCCAGGAGCAGGAAATGCAGCAGGGGTTCACGCAACCACCCAGGACGGTTGGCAGCGGTGGATGTTTCGTTCACAGGGGCAGACAGCGGAGAGGTGGACATGGGGGGGTACTTCTTCCAGCAAGACGCAAACCTTGCGCCAAAGGGTCAGGTTTCGTAATCGACGTTCAGTTCCACAGCCAACACGCCGCCCTTCTCGAAAATCAGGCTCATGGGGTAGGTGCGCGCAATCAGCAGGGCTTGCGTCAAACCCAGCAGGCGAACGTGCACGCCTTGCTCGCTGAGGTCGAGGTCACGGCCGCGCTCGATCAACAGGCTCATGTCACGGCCGGTGCTGATGCCACCGATCTCAGCGCGGGTGGCAACAGGCGTTTCGACGCCGATCAGGCGGTCGTTCGCGGTGACCTGGTCGATGTGCATGCAGACGACGGCAAACGGTGCATTGGCTGCCGTCACGCGGGTCCAGGGGTGCGTGACGCGCAGATTGGGCGAGAAAAATTCGCAGGCGCGGGCCGCGGGCAGCACGGCCGAGGCGCCCAGCGCCAGGCCAGCGTGCAGCACATGACGGCGAGACATCGTGAAAGACATGGGGGAATCTCCGGTGAGGCGCCAATGATGTCGGCGTCAACAGAATTGCCACAGCCCGCCGGTGGGGCGGGCTGTGGCGGTCAAGCCCTGGACACCCACCTGCAGGGCAGGCAAGGCATCCAGGATCTGGCTGGGCGAAGGTTTACTTCACGCCAGCGACCACGGTGGAACCAGCCACTTCGACGTAGATCGGGTTGCTGTAGAACCACAGGTCAGACCAGGCCGCCACGTCAAAGGACACAGCACGCTGACCCACGATGGGGTTGGTCGTGCCAGTGGCCGTTGCCAAGTGAGCCGGGCAACCATCGATCGGACCGGTCACGGTGTTGGCCGAGGTCAGAGCGTCAGCAGCGGCCGTGCGGGTGGTGCAAGGGATGCGCAGGTTGGCGGTGACAGCGGCGTTCGTGAAGAAGTCAGCCAGCGGGTTGCCGTTGGCATCGGTCTCGTAAGGCACCGAGGCGGGCATGTTGGTGCCGCGCAGACGCAGGTACTGGGAAGCCTGAACCGCGGGAACGGTGAAGGTCATCTTCAGCATTTGCGTGCCGTCGGCGGCCGTGAATGCCGTCCAGGCGTTGCTGCCAGCAGCGTTGAACGTCTTCAGCAGGGCAGCCGAAGTGTTCTTGGCAGCAGCAGGCACGGCCGACAGACCGGCGGTGTTGCCGTTGGCGTCCAGCCAGGCCAGGTTGCGCGGCCATTCGCCAGCGTAGTCAGCAGCGCCCGGGGTGCGGTAGCCCGTCACCAGGCCGCGGATCACGTCCACGTGGTCCAGCACCGGCTGGTTCAGGGGCTGGTTGATGCCCACTTGCAGCAGCGAGGGGTTGGGGAAGGTGTAAGGCGAGTTGTTGGTACCGGCCGGGTCACGCACCACGATGGACACGATCACGTTGGCACCCGCATTCACCTTCAGCTTCTCACCCATCGTGGCGCAGCCAGCGGTGTCGGTGTCGGTGTTGCCGTTGGCTGCGGAAACAGCCAGGGATTCCACGAATGCCGTGGTGCGAGCACCACGGGTGCCGGGATAAGACACGCAGGCCACGAAAGCCAGGCGGTCGATGATCTGACCCGACGACGTCCAGTTGTTGCCGGTGCGCAGACCGTCAACGATGGTTTGCGGACGCAGCTTGTCAGCACCGTTGCGCACCAGGGTGTAGTTGCGCTGGTACTCGCCCGGCTCGAAGTCCTGGGTCGAACGGCGATCGTCCGGGCCAAAGATGCCGCGGTTGTGCCAGTCAGAGCTTGCGAAGAACCAGAAGTTGCGGCCTTCGCCCAGCAGCGAGTCCCACACGCCACCGATCACGGCGCCGTACACGCCGGTGCCGCCGTAGGTGGTGCCACCGACCGAGTCCACGTTGGTGGTGCTGCCGGTGAAGCCGCTGTTGCGCAGCAGCTGGTATTCACCGCGGTTGTTCGAAGCACCGTGACCCGGCTGGGTTTCGAAGCCGAAGGCGATGTTGGGCGCGGTGTTGTTGAAGTTGCGCAGGTGCTCGACGTTGAAGCCGTTGTTGCCGTCCGGGTTGAACGGGCCAGCGCGCTCCAAGTGAGCCGGCACGTAGTAGCTGCCGGTGCCATGGTTCTCGGCCATCCACTTCAGGGCTTCCAGGGTCTTCAGGTGACCCTTGTTGCCGGTGCCGGTGCCGCCAGCGGGGATCAGCTTTTGGCCGGCTGCGCTCCAGCTGGGATCGGCTGCGTTCAGGCTGCCGGTGACAGCGCAGTTCCAATTGTTGCCCACACCGCTGGTGGTGGTCGTGTTGCCGCGGCTGGTGTCGGTGTCGCCACGGTCAAAGCAGTAGCTCCACTGGGCCAGGGCGTTGGCATTGCCTTGGGGGGTGTAGCCAGGCGTGGAGGGCAGGACGGCCGTGTCGATGGCAGCAGGCGTCTGGCCAGTGATGACGGACATCGAGCTGTGCTCGTGGCCCGCCACCACAGATTCCATGCCGATGAAGATGGGCACGTTCTTCAGCGCCGAGAGGTACTCGACCAGGGGGTACTGGAATTCCTGGATCGACTGCCAGCGCCACATGTTCTGCAGGGCGCCGGTGCCGTTGACGGCACCCTTGATGCCAGCGGTGCCGACGGTCTGGGCCCAGGTCGTCACAGGGCCGCGGAATTGCGACTTGGACGGGTTGGCCGGGTTGGACGTGGCCAGGCCAGTGGTGGGGTTGCCGGCGGTGGTGGCGAAGTCGAAGGGCGTGTCGCCGCTCAGGTACGGGTAGGCCGGGGTGGCCAGGGAAGCGTCTTCCACCAGGGTGCAGTTGCGGTTGCCGTTGCCGCCGTGGCCGGCTTGCACGAACCAGTCCAGGCCCCAGGTGGCGTTGTCTTTGCCCGTGGCCTTCTTGATCAGCTTCTGCATCGACAGCGAGCCGTCCGAGCAGGTGGTGTGGTTGTGGAAGTCACCAGCGACGTACTGGCCAGGAACCTTGGCGGCGCTCGCCACGGTGGGGGCGACGGCCGAAGCGGCGCCCAGGAAAGAGATCGCGGCCAGCGCGATCTGGTGCTTGCTGAAGAATTGCATTGACTGCTCCAGGTTGTGGGTCTGAGTCTTGAAAAGGGTCGTCGAGTGCCTGCCGCCAAACGAAGCACGCGCGCTCTGGGTGCTGTGCAGGTCATTCCACCGTGCCCGGCCACTCCAAAGGCTGCAACAGGAGGTTAATGAGCGACAGTGACTGGTCCATGACGACGGCATGGACCCATGCGCCGATCAGCCCGGCGCCGCATCCGCGCCACATTCCGCGGAAAAAACACCCGGCAACCCCCAGAGCACCCGCGAAATTTCACCAAGCGGCAAGCAAACCCACATTGACACCGCCGCGGCACCATGGGTGCATGCCACGGAGCCTGTGCGTTTGGTCACATGTTTGTCGCCTTCCTTGCCTAGACTTGCCCGGATCTTGTTGTCTGCTGCCGCCCTGCCCAAGCAACAAACACCTTTTCTGGAGTTTCCAATGAAACTGTCTTCTGCCCTGTCCCTGCTGGCCCTGGCCGTCGTGCCTGCCGTGTCGTCCGCCACATCGGCCTTCACCATCGATTTCAACGATGGCGCCGACTTTGCCCCCGTCAACCTCACCTACGCCGCCAAAGGCGTGAGCTTCGACAACCTGGTGTTCAGCAACACCGATGGCGCTGGTTTCGCTTACGCGACCTCCGACGACTTCGGCACGTACATCAACGTCCCCGCCGGCATCGACTACGTCCTGAACTTTGACTTCTCCACCCTGGCCGACGTCACCGTCTCTGCCTGGTCGGGCATCAAGGGCACGGGCTCCTTGCTGAATGGCACCACCACGCTGGCCGCCAACACCACGGACGTCAACCAACCCACCTGGACGCACGCCACGTTCACCTTCTCCGGCCCCGCCAGCTCGATCGTCTTCAGCAGCAGCGCTGGCATCGCCACGGGCGCTGGCTTCGCCATCGACAACGTCACCGCCGTGCCCGAGCCCACCTCGCTGGCCCTGCTGGCTGCCGCCCTGGGCGTGGTCGGCGTCGCCGCCCGCCGCCGTCAGGCCTGATCTGAACCACTGACGCACATCGCCTGAGGTGGTGTGCCGTCAGGTGGTCACAGGTGAAAAGGCCCCTCGCTGCGCAAGCGGCGAGGGGCCTTTGATTTGGCCTGGGCCTGGCGCGTGGCCCTCAGGCCACTGCCGTCAAGGTCAGCCCAGCTTCACGATGCGTGCCACCGAGGGCACGCCCGCGCTGTTGAACACGAACAGCATGTAGTTGCCGGGTGGTGCGATCTTGGCCGAGGCGGGCAAGGTGACACTCACCTGGGTGCCCGAGGCGCTGAAGGCCAGGTTCAGGAAACGCTGATCGAAGTCCACCGTGTGCGTGGCCGAACCGGTTTTGACCAGGGTGACCTTGCTCACGCCACTGGCGTTCAACGTCACGCCCACCTTGCTGCCCCAGGTTGCCGTGGTCGGCGCCGAGGTGATCACAGGGCGCGTGGCGAGCGTGGCCGTCCAGTCCTGCTTGTACAAATAGGGCGGCGTGTAAATCTCGGCGTTCAGGTTGTTGACCGGCCCCGGCGCGCCACCCCCTGCCGTCAGCACGCGGCCATCTGGCAGCAACAGCGACACCGAGTGGTACAGGCGCATCTTCGCCGCCGTGGCCGCATTGCTCCAGCCATTGGTCGCCGGGTTCCAGATCTTGGCGGTGTAGGCCACGCCGTTGGCGACGTTGGACACCATCGAGCCGCCGCTGACCAACACCTGGCCATCGGCCATCACCGTGGCGGAGGCGTGGTAGCGGTCCTGCCCGACACCCGTCACGCTGGTCGCCTTGGGCGCCGCACCGGTGATGTCCACCACCACCGCCTTGTTGAGCTTGCGCAGTGCGAGGATCTTGCCCGGGCTGTACATCACGCTGGGCAGGTAGACATCGCCCTCGCTGAGGGTCAGCGGGGTGCTCTCGACCTGGCCCGTGCCAGCCGGGTCCAGGTAGTAGGTGCCGCCCCAGATGGTGGCGATGAAGACCTTGCCGTTCGGTGCCTGCCAGGCACGCGGGTAGCTCCAGTTGCGGATGCCATAGGCGCCGTCACTGACGGCCGAGCTCAAACTGCGCCAGCCCACGCCTTCGGTGTAGACCTCGGGGGTCGGGGCCGGTGTGTTGGGGTCGGCGCGCCCGCCCAGCACCAGCACCTCGCCGGCCGCGGTGGTCAGCACGGTCGGGTACCAGCGCAGGAAGGCCATGGGCTGCTGGGCGGAGTACAGGCTGTTGGTGCGCCAGTCAAAGAGGTTGACGTCGTTGATGGAGTAGTTGCGAACGCCGTTGACGGTTTTGTCGCCCCCGGTGAGCAACACAGCCCCGCTGGCCGGCAGGACGATCTGGCCACTGCAGAAGGTGTCGGTGCCCGTGGTGTTGGGCAGCGTCAGGTGGGACGCGGCGGCAGTGCCCTTGCTCGGGTCCCAGACGTCATAGATGAACTGACCCGTCTGGTTGCCCTGGCCGTCCGTGCCGTAGCTCATCACCCGGCCATCGGGCAAGAGCACCACGTGCAGGGGGATCAAGGGCCAGTTGGCCACGGCCGAGAAAGAGCCGCGCAAATAGGTGTCCAGCGCCGCCTGCGCGCCAAGGCTGGCCGCAGACAGGGCCACGGCCAGTGCCGACAGTGTCCACGGCTTGCCGTGCCTTGGGTGGCGCTTGCCAGCGCGTTCGGTGAGTGGGTGCATGGTTGCCCTCCTGATTTGAATGATGTGACACACATCACGTTACATCATCACCGTGACGGATGGCGCAAAGCCCGACGCCATCGATCAAGCCCTCGCAGATTGGCGCAAATGGACCCCTTCGAACCAGGGCCAGGCTCGCCGAGGAAAGCCGGCAAATTGCACGGTGCGAAAGGCCTTGTTGCGCGTCTTGCGGGTCAGCCCCCTGTGCAAAGATGAAGAATCTGCACTATGCTGCACTGCACCATGGCCTTGATGGCACCCGTCAAGCCCCCATGCAGCCCCCGTGGCACCCTCGCGATCAAAGGTCACCGCCCATGCTTTACCAAATCTACGAAACCAACCGCGCCTGGATCAGTCCCTTCTCTGAATTCGCCAGCGCCGCGTCGAAGCTCTACAGCAACCCCCTGTCCGCCCTGGCGCAGATCCCGTCCGCACACCGCGTCTCGGCCGGCTTCGACCTGATGCACCGCCTGACCAAGGAATACGAAAAACCCGAGTTCGGCATCAACAAGGTCCACGTGGATGGCACCGAGGTGGTGATCCAGGAACAGGTGGTCGAGGCCAAGCCCTTCTGCCGCCTGCTGCGCTTCAAGCGCTTCACCGACAACGGCGCCCTGCTGGACAAAATGCGCAACCAGCCCTCGGTGCTGGTGGTCGCACCGCTGTCGGGCCACCACTCGACCTTGCTGCGCGACACCGTGCGCACCCTGCTGCAGGACCACAAGGTCTACATCACCGACTGGATCGACGCCCGCATGGTGTCGCTGGAAGAAGGCGCCTTCCACCTCGACGACTACATCAACTACGTCCAGGACTTCATCCGCAAGGTCGGCCCCGATGTGCACGTGATCTCGGTGTGCCAGCCCACGGTGCCCGTGCTGGCGGCGGTCTCGCTGATGGCCAGCCGTGGCGAGGCCACGCCGCGCACCATGACCATGATGGGCGGCCCCATCGACGCGCGCCGCTCGCCGACGGCCGTGAACAACCTGGCCATGAACAAGTCCTTCGAATGGTTCGAGAACAACGTGATCTACCGCGTGCCGCCGAACTACCCCGGCGCCGGTCGCCGCGTGTACCCGGGCTTCCTGCAGCACACCGGCTTCGTGGCCATGAACCCCGACCGCCACGCCACCTCGCACTACGACTACTTCCTCGACTTGGTGCGCGGTGACGACGACAGCGCCGACGCCCACCGCCAGTTCTACGACGAGTACAACGCCGTGCTGGACATGCCCGCCGAGTACTACCTGGACACCATCAAGACGGTGTTCCAGGACTTCGCCCTGGTCAACGGCACCTGGAAGGTCCGCAACCCCAAGGGCAAGGAAGAGCTGGTCAAGCCGGCCGACATCAAGACCACGGCCCTGCTGACGGTCGAGGGCGAGTTGGACGACATCTCCGGCGCCGGCCAGACCAAGGCCGCGCACGAGCTGTGCACCAGCATCCCCAAGACCCGCCAGAAGCACTACGACGTGGTCGGCGCCGGCCACTACGGCATCTTCTCGGGCCGCCGCTGGCGCGAGAAGGCCTACCCGGAAATACGCGCTTTCATCCTGTCGCACAACAAGTAAAGCGCCCCCCGCCCCGGGCCATCGCTGGCCATCAGAGCCCCCCACAAGCCCCGTTCGCCCGTGCCCTGCGCACACGGCGGCGGGGCTTGTACACTGGCGCGCCACCATGCCCGACGCCGATCAGATCAACGCCCTGCTGCCGCAGACACAGTGCACGCGCTGCGGCTACCCGGATTGCGCCGCCTACGCGCGCGCGATCGCTGCGGGCGAAGCCGACATCCACCAATGCCCGCCCGGCGGGGCCGAGGGTGTGCGCCGACTGGCCGCGCTCACGGGCCTGCCCGAACAGCCGCTGAGCGCCGCGCACGGCACCGAAGGTCCGCGCACGCTGGCCGTGATCGACGAGGCCTGGTGCATCGGCTGCACGCTGTGCATCGCGGCCTGCCCGGTGGACGCCATCATCGGGACGAACAAGCACATGCACACCGTCATCGAGTCCGACTGCACCGGCTGTGAGCTGTGCGTGCCGGTGTGCCCGGTGGATTGCATCTCGCTGGTGCCCGCCCATGCCGGCGAAGCACCGCCCACCGGCTGGGCCGCCTGGTCCCAGCCTCAGGCCGATACCGCCCGCGAACGCCATGGCTGGCGCGCCGTGCGCCTGGTGCGTGCGCAAGCCGAGCACGAGGCCCGGTTGCAGGCCAAGGCAGAGCACAAGCTGGCCCACCTGGCCGAGGCCTCCAAGCTGACCGAGCCGACAGCGCTGGACGCCAAGCGCGCCGTGATCGAAGCGGCGCTGGCGCGCGCGCGGGCCAGGCGCCAGACACCCGGTTGAGCCGCTCGCCCTGAAGGGTCCAGGGCAAATCAGGACAGTGACATCGCGGATGAGCCATGCAGCCCACCTGCGGCGCCTTCACACAACTTCACGGTGACATGCCTAAGCCACAGACTGGCGAATTCTCGAACATTGAGGTTTGCCATGCGCTCTGCCGTCTCTCTCCGCACCCCGCTCCAGCCCACCTTCCGCCTGCGCCCTGTGTGCGCGGCACTGGCCTTGAGCCTGGCTGGCATCGCACAGGCTTCGACCAGCGGCGTCGTGATCAGCCAGGTCTACGGCGGCGGCGGCAACACAGGCGCAACCTACAAAAACGACTTCATCGAGCTGTTCAATGCCGGCAGTGCGCCGGTGAGCCTCAATGGCTGGTCGGTGCAATACGCTTCGGCCACAGGCACGACCTGGCAGGCCACCTCGCTGGGCAACGTGACCCTCCAGCCTGGCCAGTACTACCTGGTGCAGGAAGCCGCAGGCACGGGTGGCACCATCGGCCTCACGGCCGACAGCACCGGCGCCATCAACATGAGCGGCACGGTGGGCAAGGTCGCCCTGGTGAGCGCCACCGCGGCACTGGGCAGCACGGCCACAGCCACCAGCACCAACGTGGTGGACTTCGTGGGCTTTGGCACCACCGCCAGCCTCTTTGAGGGCAGCGGCCCCACCGTCGCACCGTCGAACACCACGGCCGTGGTGCGTGCCAATGCTGGCTGCACCGACACCAACAGCAACATCGCCGACTTCGCTGCGGCAGCGCCTGCGCCCCGCAACAGCCTGACCGCCCTGAACGTGTGCGGTGGCACCTCGCCTTCGCCCACCCCGTCGCCGACCCCCTCGCCCACCCCGGCCCCGACGCCCGCTCCCGGCACCCTGACCCCGATCCCTCAGATCCAAGGCAGCGGCAAAACCAGCCCGCTGGTCGGCCAGTCGGTCACCACCTCGGGCGTGGTCACCAAGGTCACCAACAACGGCTTCTACCTGCAGGATCCCGTGGGCGATGGCAACCCCGCCACCTCCGACGGCATCCTGGTCTTCACCAGCACCGCACCCACCGTCTCGGTCGGTCAGGCCATCACGTTGACCGGCACGGTCGCCGAGTTCAACACAGGCGCTGCCACCAACGCCCTGACCCTGGACCACACCGTCACCGAGCTGACCTCGCCCACCGCCATCACCGTGGTGAGCAGCGGCAACGTGGTCAACCCCACCGTCATCACGCTGCCGGCCACCGAAGCCCAGCTCGAAGCCGTCGAAGGCATGCTGGTGACCATCAACACCCAGCTGACCGCTTCGCAGAACTACTTCCAGGGCCGCTTCGGCCAGGTCACGCTGTCCTCGGGTGGCCGCCTGGTCAAGCCCACCAACGTGTTCCCCGCAGGGTCTGCTGACGCCATCAGCCTGGCCGCCAGCAACGCCCAGCGCCAGATCCTGCTGGACGACGGCACCAGCGCCCAGAACGTCAGCCCCACGCCCTACTTCGCCGCAGACAACACCCTGCGCGCTGGCGACACCGTGGACAGCATCACCGGCGTCATTGACTACGGCCTGAGCACCGCCACCAACACGGGTCTGGCCAGCTACAAGGTCCACCCGACGCAGGCCGTGACCTTCACGCGCGCCAACCCGCGCACGTTCACGCCGCCGACCGTCGGTGGCAACCTGAAGGTGGCCAGCTTCAACGTGCTGAACTTCTTCACCACCTTCACCAACGGCGCAACAGCCGCAGGTGGCAGTGGTCAAGGCTGCTCGCTGGGCGGCGCCGTGTCTGCGGCCAACTGCCGCGGCGCTGACAGCCTCAACGAGTTCATCCGCCAGCGCGCCAAGATCGTGGAAGCCATCTCGGCCATCAACGCCGATGTGGTGGGCCTGATGGAGATGCAGAACAATGGCAACACCGCCGTGCAGAACCTGGTGGACGCCCTCAACGCCAAGCTGGGCGCAGGCACCTACGCTGCCGTCAACGTGCCCACGGCCTTCTACCCGGCCATCGGCGGTGCAGGTACCGGCACCGACGCCATCCGCGTGGCCATGATCTACAAGCCCGCCTCGGTGACGCTCAACGGCAATGCCGTGGCCGACACCGACGCCATCAACAACCGTCCGCCGCTGGCCCAGACCTTCTCTCTGCCCAACAACGAGAAGTTCACCGTCATCGTCAACCACTTCAAGTCCAAGAGCAGCTGCCCGACCTCGGGTGATGCCGACTACGCCGGCAACTTCGACGCCGGTGATGGCCAAGGCTGCTGGAACGGCCGCCGCACCGACCAAGCCAACCGCCTGCTGACCTACATCCAGGACCTGCAGGCCAGCACCGGCGCACGCGGCGCCCTGGTCATCGGTGACCTGAACGCCTACGGCAAGGAAGACCCGATCCGCACGCTGACCGGTGGCGGCCTGAACGACATGATCGAGACCTTCAGCGGCAGCAACGATTACTCCTACGTTTTCGACGGCGAGCTGGGCTACATCGACCATGCCCTGGCGACTTCCGGCCTGCGCACTGCAGCGACCAACGTGGTGCATTGGCACATCAATGCCGACGAGCCCAGCGTGATCGACTACAACGTCGAATTCAAGCTGTCGCCCAACGGCACCTGTGGCTACACCGCTTGCAGCCCTGACTACTACACCGCCTCGCCCTTCCGCGCCTCCGACCACGACCCCGTGGTGGTGGGCCTGAGCCTGGTCAAGGCCCTGACCGGCACCGCCGGCCGTGACACCCTGGTGGGCACCTCGGGCGATGACCGCATCACCGGCCTGGCCGGGGCCGACACGCTGACCGGCGGCGCCGGTGCCGACGTGTTCGTCTACACCGACATCCGCGACGGCCGCGACACCGTCACCGACTTCACGCCGGGCACCGACAAGCTGGACCTGAGCGCCATCGCCAGCACCCTGCGCGCCAGCTACGGCGCCACCGGTGACCTGGTCGCCAACGGCTACGTGCGACTGATCGACACCGCCGCTGGCGTCGAAGTCCGCATCGACACCGACGGCACCCTCGGCGCTTCCTCGCCGATCGCCCTGGTCCTGCTCAAGGGCGTGAGCGCATCGCAGATCGTCGCCAGCCGCGACCTGCTGCTGTGAGCCACCCGCACACCGACACGCAACGGAACACCACCATGAAGTTCACCACCCTTTCCCGCATCGCCCTGGCCTCGGCCACCCTGGTCGCGGCCAGCGCCCACGCGGCACCGCTGCAAAACGGCAGCTTCAGCACCGGCCTGAGCAACTGGAGCACCATCGGCGATGTCGCCGTGACCACCGCCGTCACGGGCTACAGCTTCGGCAACACCGCCACCCTGGTGCTGGGCACGGCCAGCAAGACCCAGCAAGACGACGGCACGCCCGCCGCCCCGGTCGCCGCGGGCACCTACAACGTCTCGGGCACCTCGGCCATGCTGGCCGCCCAGGCCAATGGCGCCGAAGCCAACCTGGGCCTGCCCACCTATGCTTTCGCTTCGTCCCTGGGTGCCGACGACGCCACCGAAGCCTCCTCGGCCGCACAGAGCTTCTTCGTGAACGCTGGCGACACCATCAGCTTCACCTGGCAAGTGCTGACGCGCGACGCCTATGCCGGCAACGGCGACTCGGCCAGCGACAGCGCCTGGATGGCTTTCAGCCTGGGCAACACCGTCACCGCGACACAACTGGGCAACATCGGCACGCTGACGCTGTCGACCGCCAGCCCCGGCGGCTGGCGCGCAACGGGCATCAGCACCGTCACCTTCACGGCAGCCACCAGTGGCACCGCCCGCCTGGGCTGGGGCGTGAACGACATGGTGGACGCCGACGGCACCACCCTGCTGGCCATCCAGAACGTGAGCGTGCAGACCGCCGCCGTGCCCGAGCCCGCCTCGGTCGCCCTGCTGCTGGCCGCACTCGGCGTGATCGGCCTGAGCACCCTGCGCCGCCGCCAGGGTTGAGCCACCCTCCGGGTGCGTGACAAACACCACGCACCCGGCCAAAAGCCCCACCCGGGAAACCCTCATACCGGGGGTCACCTCGGTGTCACGGCTGGCTCACAAAATGCATCCTCAGTTGGCGAGCAGGCGCATTCGGCCTGTTCCGCATCCTGGAGAGCATCATGCGTGCCCTGATGAACCTGGCCATCGAGCCTGCCCTGCGTTTGTTCGAGGTCTCGACCCTGGTCGTGATCACGCCGTCCAGCCAAGCCGTCAAACGCGTGCTCAAGGTGATGGCCGACACGCCCATGGGCGCCATCCACATCGTGCGAGAGCGCTACCCGCGCTCGCGGGCGCACCAGATCCTGTCGTGCCGCTTGCTTGACCTGTCTCAAGCGGCTTGAACTGCGGCGGCGCATCCTCACCTATCCTGTCCGTCGTGCACACTGGCTGCACACAGCAGAAAGGTTCAGAGATGCCCCGTCTTTCCCGCCGCCTTGCTTCCCTCGCCCTCACCGTGGGCCTGGGCACCGCGCTCACCGTGCCGCTCAGTGGCTGCGGCTACAACGATTTCCAACGCCTGGACGAGCAGACCAAGGCCTCCTGGGCCGAGGTGCTCAACCAGTACCAGCGCCGCGCCGACCTGGTGCCCAACATCGTGGCCACCGTCAAGGGCGAGGCCAACTTCGAGCAGGACACGCTGACCAAGGTCGTCGAGGCCCGCGCCAAGGCCACCAGCATCCAGGCCACGCCCGAGCTGGTCAACAACCCCGAAGCCTTCAACAAGTTCCAGCAGGCCCAGGGCGAGCTGTCGGGCGCGCTGTCGCGCCTGCTCGTGGTGACCGAGAACTACCCCAACCTGAAGGCCAACCAGGGCTTCCAGGACCTGCGCGTGCAGCTCGAAGGCACCGAGAACCGCATCACCGTGGCGCGCAACCGCTACATCCAGTCGGTGCAGGAGTACAACGTCAAGGTGCGCAGCTTCCCCTCCAACCTGACGGCCATGGCCATGAGCTACAGCGCCAAGCCCAGCTTCACGGTGCAAAACGAGGCGCAGATCTCGCAGCCGCCCGCCGTCAACTTCGACAAGAAGTGATGCCGCGCCTGGGCTGGCACCAGCTCCGGACCAGGACCTGGGCCTGGCTTGCCGCGCTGTGCATCACCGTGATGCTCGGTGTGGGCATGTGGGGCATGGCACCCGCGTGGGCGCAGGCCGCCGCCGATGGCGGTGTGCAGCCCGTGCCGGCGCTCACAGGCCATGTCATCGACCAGGCACAGGGGCTCAGCGCAGACCAGGCCCAGGCGCTGGACGCCAAGCTCGGCCAGTTCGAGGCCCAGCGCGGCACGCAACTGGTCGTGCTGCTGGTGCCCACCACCCAGCCCGAAGACATCGCCGCCTACGCCCAGCGGGTGGGCGACACCTGGAAGATCGGGCGCAAGCAGGTCGGTGACGGCCTGCTCATCGTGGTGGCCTTGCAGGACCGCCGCGTGCGCATCGAGGTGGCCAAGGCGCTGGAAGGCGCCATCCCCGACTTGGCCGCCAGCCGCGTCATCGAGCAGGCCATCACGCCGGCCTTCCGCCGCGGCGACGTTGCCGGTGGCCTGAACGCGGGCGTGGACCGGCTGATGGCGCTGGTCACCGGCGAGAAGCTGCCGGCACCGGAGGCCTCCGCCCCGCGTGGCCAGGGCTTCGACCTGAACCAGCTCATCGTCTTCGGCCTCATCGGCATCCCCATCGTCTCGGGCGTGCTGGGCGCGGTGTTCGGGCGCAAGCTCGGCGCGTTGCTCACGGGCGCCCTCGGCGGAGGCATCGTCTGGGTGCTGACGACCAGCCTGCTGCTGGGCGCCTTCGGTGGCGCGATGGCCGTGGTGCTGGCGCTGGCCATGGGCAAGGGTGGCCGTGGCGGCCCGGGCGGCTTCGGCCCACCCGGGGGCTTCGGCGGCTCAGGCGGTGGCTGGGGTGGTGGGGGCGGCGGTGGTGGGGGCTGGTCGTCCGGCGGGGGCGGCGACTTCGGCGGCGGTGGCGCTTCCGGTCGCTGGTGAGGCCAACCCCAAGCGCTGAACAAGGACACCCCACGATGACGACACTGCCCCTGACCCAACACCTGCCGCGCGCGCTGCGCCACCTCTGGCTGGACGCCGCCGACGCACGCCGCCTGCTGCCCGCCGAGGCCCTGGCCCGGCTGGAAACCGCGGTGCAGGCCAGCGAGGCGCGCCACCTGGGCGAGCTGCGCCTGTGCGTGGAAGCCGGCCTGCCCTGGGGGGCGCTGCGCCAGGGCTTGAACGCCCGCCAGCGCGCCCTCGACCTGTTCAGCGCCCTGCGCGTGTGGGACACGGCGCACAACAACGGCGTGCTGATCTACCTGCTGCTGGCCGACCAGCGCATCGAGGTGGTGGCCGACCGCGGCGTGTCGGCCCACGTGCCGCCCGAGACCTGGCAGGCCCTGGCCGACCGCCTGGGCGCCGCCCTGCGGCAAGGCCAGCCCGAGCCAGGCTTGCTGGCCGCCATCGCGCAGGTCAGCGATCTGCTGCGCCAGCACCACCCGGCCCCGCAAGGCGTGCCGCGGCCCAACGAACTGCCCGATGCGGTGGTGCTGATCTGAGCCACGGGCTTGCGCTATGGTGTCGGCCATGACCGCCGCCAAACAAGCCGAAGAAAAGCCCAGCCCCGCGATGACGCGCGAGCAGATCCACGCCTTCTTCGCCACCCTGCAAGCCGCCAACCCGCACCCCGAAACCGAGCTGGCTTACAGCACGCCCTTCGAGCTGCTGACTGCCGTGCTGCTGTCGGCGCAGGCCACCGACGTGGGCGTCAACAAGGCCACGGCCAAGCTCTACCCCGTGGCCAACACGCCGCAGGCCATCCTCGACCTGGGCGAAGACGGGCTGATCGAACACATCAAGACCATCGGCCTGTACAAGAGCAAGGCGCGCCACCTGATGGAGACCTGCCGCATCCTCGTCGAGCAGCACGGTGGCGAGGTGCCCCGCTCGCGCGAGGCGCTGGAAGCCCTGCCCGGCGTGGGCCGCAAGACGGCCAATGTGGTGCTCAACGTGGCCTTTGGCGAACCCACCATGGCGGTGGACACCCACATCTTCCGCCTGGGCAACCGCACCGGCCTGGCCGCGGGCAAAACGCCGCTGGCCGTCGAGCTGAAGCTGCTCAAGCGCATCCCGCCCGAGTTCATGCTGCACGCCCACCACTGGCTGATCCTGCACGGGCGCTACGTGTGCCAGGCGCGCAAGCCGCGCTGCTGGGAGTGCAGCGTCAGCGCGGCGTGCCGCTACAAGGCCAAGACGCCCGCGCCCAAGAGCTGAGCCAGCCCCTCGGCCACCGTCGGGTAGCGCAGCACCAGCCCCAGCTCGTCTTTCATGCGCCGGTTGTGCAGCCTGCGCGACTCACCCATGAAGGACATCTGCATGGGGCTGAGCACCTGGGCGGCCTCGGCGCGCGACAGGCGCGGCGGCCGCGGCAGGCCGAAGCGGTCGGCCACGAGGTCAAAGTGCTCGCCCATGCGCAGCTCGGTGTCGTCGCACACGTTCAAGGCACGGCCCGGGCACGCGCGCCACAGCGCCAGCACGCAGGCGCGGGCCAGGTCGTCGGCGTGGATGTGGTTGGTGAAGACGTCGTCGGCCGCGTTCAGCACGGGCGAGCCCTTGCGCACGCGCTCGCGCGGGTCACCGCCTTCGCGGTCCAGGGCGTAGATGCCGGGGATGCGCAGCACGGTGGCCGCCCCGCCATGGCGCAGGGCCAGGCGCTGGCCGAAGGCGCGCACGCGGCGCTCGGCATCGACACGGCGGCGGCCGCGGTCGGTGGCCGGGGCCACGGCACGGGTTTCGTCCACCCAGGCGCCTTGCGCATCGCCATAGACGCCGCTGGTGCTGCCGTACACCAGGGTGCGCAGGCTGCCGGCCCCGCCCATGCCACGCCGTGCCAGCGCCTGCAGCAAACGCGCCGTGCGCGGGTCGGCCGCGCCCTGCCCCGGGGGCGGCGCCAGGTGCAGCACGCGCGGGGCCAGCGCGGCCAGGCGGGCCAGGCTGCGGGCGTCGTCGAGGTTGCCGCGCAAGGGCGTGATGCCTGCGGCGCGCAAGGTGGCCACGCGCTCGGGCGAAGACGTCAGCGCCAGCACACGGCAGCGCGGCAGCAAGCGCTGTGCGGCGCGCAGGCCCACGTCGCCACACCCGACGATGAGGATGCGGCTGCGGCGGAAGCGGCTGTGGCGGTGGGGTGGCGGCTGGTGCATGGCAGAGGTCCGGCCAGGTGAGGCCCCGAGGAAAGGCCCAAGAAAGCTGGGATGAGCGAAAATCCGGCCCTCGATTGTCTGCGTTTGCGGGCGCTTTCCCCTCCAAGGTCCTCCATGAGTTTCCAGGTCACCCTCCAGCCCAGCGGCCGCACCTTCGACATGCAGCGCGACGAAACCGTGCTGAGCGCCGCGCTCTCGGCCAGCATCGGCCTGCCCTATGGCTGCAAGGACGGCGCCTGCGGCTCGTGCAAGTGCAAGCTGCTTGAGGGCCGTGTCATCCACGGTGCCCACCAGGCCAAGGCCCTGAGCGCCGCCGAAGAAGAAGCCGGCTGGATGCTGAGTTGCTGCGCCACGCCGCAGACCGACCTCGTCATCGAGGCCCGCCAGGTGGTCGGCCTGGGCGACCACCCCGTGGTGAAGATGCCCACCCGCGTGACCAGCCTGACCCGCGTCGCGCCCGACGTCATGGTGCTGCGCCTGCAGATGCCGGCCACCCACCAGTTCGGCTTCCGCGCCGGCCAGTACATCGAGTTCATCCTGAAAGACGGCGTGCGCCGCAGCTACTCCATGGCCAATGCGCCGCACCTGGTCAAGGAAGCCGGCGTCAACGGCATGGAGCTGCACATCCGCCACCTGCCCGGCGGCCTGTTCACCGACCACGTCTTTGGCGACATGAAGGCCAAGGACATCCTGCGCGTCGAGGGCCCGCACGGCAGCTTCTTCCTGCGCGAAGCATCGGAGCGCCCCATCGTGCTGCTGGCCTCGGGCACGGGTTTCGCACCCATCAAGGCCATCGTCGAGCACATGCGCTTCAAGGGCATCGCCCGCCCCACCGTGCTGTACTGGGGCTGCCGCAGCCGCGCCGACCTCTACCTGCACGACTGGGCCGCGCAACAGGCCGCCGAGTGCGACTGGCTCACTTACGTGCCCGTGCTCTCCGAGCCCCAAGCCCAGGATGACTGGGCGGGCCGCACCGGCTTCGTCCACCAGGCCGTGCTGGCCGACCTGCCCGACCTGTCACAGCACGAGGTCTATGCTTGTGGCGCACCCGTGATGGTGCAGGCCGCCCGCCAGGACTTCACCGCGCAGGCCGGCCTGCCCGACGAGTTCTTCCACGCCGACGCCTTCACCAGCGAAGCCGACAAGCACGGCGGCTGAACACCTCAGCCGCACACACCGCCGCACACACCGCACTCCCCAAGGACACCCCATGGCCTACGACACGAACAACATCTTCGCCAAGATCCTGCGCGGCGAGATCCCCTGCATCAAGCTGCACGAAGACGCCCACACCCTGGCCTTCATGGACATCATGCCGCAGACCGAGGGCCACGCCCTGGTGATCCCGAAGGAGGCGGCCACGACGCTGTTCGAGCTGTCCGACGAAGCCGCCGCCGCCTGCATGGCCACGGTCCGCCGCATCGGCAAGGCGCAAAAGCAGGGCCTGGGCGCCGAAGGCGTCGTGCTGATGCAGCTCAACGGCGCCGAGGCCGGTCAGACCGTGCCGCACTTCCACATCCACGTCATCCCTGGCTCGATTGCCGACCTGCGCAAGCCACACGCCGCCGTCATGGCCGACAAGGCGCACCTGCTGGGCCTGGCCGAGAAGATCACGGCCGCGCTGGGCTGAACAGGCTCAAGCCAAGGCAGCCGCCACCCGCGTCTGCAG